>JALSRY010000247.1 GCA_026984555.1 Phycisphaerae bacterium | reverse complement strand
GTCACGCAACAACGGCTGCTCGCCACGCGCCACGTTTTTCGCGAGCTCGCGCGCTTTCGTCGGAGTACCCATACAGGTCCAGATTCCGTTGGCCAGAGGTAGAAACACCGTGGCGAGTTCCTCTCCACCGTACATCGCCTGCATCGTCCGTCGTTGCATCGGGTTTGCCGCGGGAAAGACAACGGTCATGACCGCGGCCGGCTGGTTGGCGATGGTCTCGCGGGTCAGCGTGGGCTCCGTGTGCATCGCACCTCCGGTGATGCGCTGGATGGCGACCGAGAGTTTCACCATGTCTTCGAAGATGGCCTGCGGCTCGCGCGCGGACATGAAGGTGACATACTGGAAATGGCCGTCGTCGTCGGTCATCATCGTGGACAGTTGTCCATCGATCCCGCGGTACGCGGTGGCTGCTTCGATTACCGCGGCTCGGTCGCCCTGGTCGTCGCCGGCCAGCTTCGTCAGAAACTGGCGGATCAGGGCCTCCGTCAGGCATGTCCGCTGTTCGTCCAGACGCCACGCCCCCCCGAAGACCGCCACAAGCCGACCGGGGGGCGCACCCGCGATTCGATCCCACGGCAGGGCGAGGTGCCGGATCGCACCAAGGTAGTCGGCGATGACGCCGCCGGCTCGGGGACGCATGGTGCAGTGCATCCGGAGGCCGCTGTCGTCGATGCGGCCCGCGAGGGTTACGACCTCGGTTTCGTCGGCGAGCGTCATGGCCTGTTCGGTTGCAAAGTTGATCGCGTCGATCACCTGATCGCCTTGGGACGCCGCAGCCATCGTCGCAGCACTGCCGACGAAAAACAGCTTGTTGTTGATCGCATTCTTCCAGCGTGGCACGTCGATGTGCACAAGCACGTGTTCCCGATACGCCGCTGGAAATGCGTTTGCCCAGTGCCGTCCCGTGCGCATGCCCGCGGGGTGTTTGCCGGCGAACCACGCGGGATCACGCGATGCCAGCAACACGTGTCCGTCGACGCGCACGGTCGCGCGGTCGGGACCGTGGGGGCGATGTCGTCCGGAAACGCCGATGATGGCAAGCGGAGCCGCCCTGTCAGGGTGCCATGCCAGCACGAGCGCGCCGCGACCGGCCAAGGCGTGGGCGATCGTCTCGTCCCGGACGGGAACCAGATCGAGCAGGCTTTCCGACGGAGCCGGGCCGAAATCCCGACCCACAGCCCTCCCCAGCGACAACGCGCCGCCGTCGAGCGCCGCCAGGTCAGGAAAGACGGTTACCATGGCGGCATCGTCCGGTACGTGTTGCAACAGCTCATCGAGTGTCGTCGGCGGGCGGGCGAAGAGGAACACTCCGTAGCCCGCTGTGCCCAGCACGACGCCAACGACTGCGAGAAGCAACAACTTTTTCATGAACTGTACTCCGAATGAATTCGTAACTGGTTTCGTGCGCAGGATATCTTGCGGCTTGCAGATTGAGAACACGCAAACGGGGCTGTGCCGGCGCGGGGCGCGTCTCAGCGCAGGAGCGGGCTCTTGAGCAGCCCGTCCACGATGAGCACCTTGACTCCCGCCACCAGCAGTGCAGCACGGTAGAGCCAGACGAAGTGTTTTTCGGAGATGTACGGGTGGAGGCGGCGGCCCAGCAGTGTCCCCGGGATTGCGACGGCGGCGAGCACGAGTGTCAGTAGTCCGAGCTGCCCGAGGTGTTCATAGGAACGCAGCATCAGGAAGCCGGGAATCTTGATCAGGTGTATACATGATTGGCACAATGCCTTGGTTGCGACGAGGCGCTCCTTGACGAAATTGCGGCGGGCGAACAGCGGCGCGATCAGCGGTCCAACGGCTCCCACGGTGAATGCCGCGGTTCCCGCCGCCAGTCCCAACAGTGGAAAATCCCACCAGCTTGCGGCGTGTTTCCGGGTTGCGCCGCGGGGGATCAGCAGTGAGAGCAGAATGTAGGCTCCCACGACCATCTTGAGATACGGTTCGGAGCGTTCCGGCTGTCCGAGCCAAGCCAGCAAACCCAGCCCCGCGGCCGCCCCCGGCACGACGCCGATGGCGAATCGTCCGACGGCGGACCAGTCCACGTGTTTGAGGAACGCCAGCGTACGTGTCGAGTTGCTGACGAGTTGGATCGCGGCGTGCGAGGGGATCGCCTCCGCGTGCGTCATGAACGCCAACAGGGCCGCCAACAGCAGCGTTCCACCACCCATCCCGATCACGGCGGAGAGCGCCGCCGTCAGCAGGGATACGATCGGCAGAATCACGAAAACCATGAGTGCTCCGGCGCATCGCCCGGCGTTTGGGCGACACCGCGTGTGTGGATGTCCCAGACCTCGCGTCCTGACCGCCCGCACCGGGGGCGCGGGTGGTATCACCCGCGCCAAAGCGGTCTCCGTCCCGCCTGGTACACGAACCGGCCTGCGCCGCCGGGTCTAGATCGGCGGTCGGGCTGCGATCGGCATGCGGCGGCCAAACCCGAAGGCCCGCGAGGTCACTTTGAGCCCCGGGGCGGCCTGCTGCCGCTTGTATTCACTGATGCGGATTTTGCGGATCACGTCGTCCACGACGGCCGGATCGAACCCTTGGGCGACGATCTGGTCGCGGCTCTCCAGTCGCTCTTCATAGGCTTCGAGAATCGCGTCGAGCACGTCATAGGGTGGGAGCGACTGCTGGTCGTGCTGGTCCGGTCGCAACTCGGCCGACGGCGGCTTGGTCAGCGTACGCTCGGGAATCAGCGCCCGGCCCGCTTCGGCGTTGATATGGCGGGCCAGCGCGTACACCGTCGTCTTGGGCACGTCGCTGATCACCGCCAGCCCTCCGGCCATGTCGCCGTAGAGGGTGCAGTACCCCACGGCGACCTCGCTCTTGTTTCCGGTGGTCAGCAGCAGGCTGCCGAACTTGTTGGACAGCGACATGAGGATGTTGCCGCGGACGCGGGCCTGGATGTTCTCCTCGGTGACGTCGGGCGCTCGACCGGCGAACTGGGGCGCCAAGGCCTGCTCGAACGCCCGGTGCATCGCCTCGATCGGGACAATCTCGAAGCGAATCCCCAGGTTTTCCGCCAGTTGCCGCGCGTCGGCGACACTGTGCTCGCTGCTGTAACGACTGGGCATCGCGACCCCGAGGACGTTTTCGGGGCCAAGCGCTTCGGCGGCCAGCGCGGCGACGACCGCCGAGTCGATGCCTCCCGAGAGGCCGACCACCACCGACGAGAACCCGCACTTGCGCAAGTAGTCGGATAGCCCGCAGATCAGCGCGCGGTGGATTCCCGCGATGCCAGCGGGCACCGGCTCCCGCCGAGTCGCCGAGAGATCATCGAGATCGACCAGCAGCAGGTCGGGCTCGAACGAGCGGGCCTGACCGACACAGTGACCGTCGGCCCCGACCACACAACTCGCACCGTCGAACAGCAGTTCGTCGTTGCCGCCGGTCTGGTTGGCGTACAGCACGACCCGCTGGTGCTGCCGGGCGTGCGCGGCCATGCGCCCTACGCGCCAGGCGTGCTTGTCCACGTGGAACGGCGAAGCGGAGATATTCACGAGCACCGTGGCGCCGGCGGTTACCAGGTCGGCCACCGGGTCGCAGTCGTAGAGCGGGCGACCGAACATCGGCTCGGAGAGCAAGTCTTCGCAGATCGTCACCCCCAGCCGCAAGCCGCGCCAATCGAAGACCCGTTGCGGGCCCGCCGGCTCGAAGTAGCGGGCTTCGTCGAACACGTCGTAGGTCGGCAGCAGACGCTTGCGCCATCGGGCCGCGATCCGCCCGCCTTCCAGCAGTGCCGCTGCGTTGAAAACCGGTCGGCCGTGGGAATGCTCGTTGGGCTCGGCATAGCCGATCAACACGGCGATGTCGCGGGCGGCGGTGGCGATGCGATCGAGGGCCTCGACGTTCTGGCGGATGATTTCACGGCGCAGGAGCAGGTCTTTGGCGGGATAGCCCAGGATGGCCTGCTCGGGAAACACGGCCAGGGCCGCGCCGGCCGTGCGCGCGGCGGCGATGCGCTCGATGATCGCTTGCGTGTTGCCGGCTATGTCGCCGATGGTCGGGTCGGTTTGGATCAGCGCGATCTTCACGCGTGCGTCCTGTCGTGGCCACGCCGCACCCGCGGCCTCCGGCGTCCGGCCGGTGGTGCGCGGTGCGCGCCGATCACCTTATCAGGGATGATTCGGTGCGGCCAGAGGTCGGCCCGCGGCCGCGCGCCGGCAAGCCTAGTCGCACGTGGTGCCGCTGGGTTGGGTGACGGTGTCGCGGGCCGGCGCAGCGGGCGGCAGGATGGCGTCGGCAGGGGCGCTCTGGGGTGGCGAGGCCACCGCGCGACGCGCCGCGCGATGGCACAGGTAGCGCCCCAGCGAGCGCATCGCCTGGTCCGCCGAGCGGAACACCGGCACGCCACCGTCGCGGATGCCCGCGGCCAGCGGATCATACAGGGCCCCGCAGTCGATCACCGCCACCATCGGCTTGGAGAACTCGCGCAGCAAGCGCGGCAGGCGGTCGATGAGGGAGTCGCCTCGTGCGATTTCGTCGGGCGTGGTACGCAGCGCGGGTGTAAGCGGTACGGCGGCCACGACCAGCGCGTCGACGTCTTCGCTGGCCAGCAGCACGCGCAGGCAGTCTTCGTAGGCCTGGTCGGTGGCCATCGGCGTGAGGTCGAGCGGGTTGCGGGCGTTGACGAGCGTATCGAGCTTGTGGGTCGCCAGGGCGGCGAGGAGCTTTTCGCGGGTGTTCTTGCTCAGCGCGGGAATCGAGATCTCGTAGCGCGTGCCGCGGGTATTGTCCGCCATGCCGACGGTTTCGTAGCCGGCGTTGCTCACGGCCCCGATGCGCGTGCCGCGCACGGGTTTGTCGTGCAGGGCGGTGGCGACCTGGAGCACCTGTTCGAATTCCTTGAAGGTATCGACGATGATCGCGCCGGCGGCCTCGGCCGCGGCCTGGCAGATGTCGTAATCGCCGGCGACCGAAGCGGTGTGTCCCGCCGCCGCCGACCGGCCGGTTTCGGTTCGTCCCGCCTTGTAGAATACGACAACCTTGTTGCGTGCGCGGGCCTGCTCGACCGCCTTGATGAAATCGAGGCCGTCCATGTCGTTGAAGCCTTCGGCATAGACGCCGATCGCGTCGATGTCGTCCCGCTCGCCGATGATCTTGAGGTAGTCGGACAGCGTGAGGTCGAACTGATTGCCGATCGACAGCGCCAGGGCCGGGTCGAGCGTTTCGAGGTTGCTCAAGCGGGTGATGATGAACGCCCCGCTCTGGGAAATGATGGCGACGCGATGGGGGGGGCGGTCCATGCGATTGTCGAGCTTGGTCTGGGGAATGAAAAACGTGTCGTAGCGCCCGACGCGCGATTGGATGCCCATCGAGTTCGGACCGACAAAGACGGGGCCGCCGTCGGGCCGCTGGTGGGCGTGGCGGATGGCGGCGCGCGTGTCGCGCTCCAGGTCGCTGCTGCCCTCTTTCTCGCCGACGCCGCCGGGGATCAGGATGACGCTGGCGACTTTGCCGCTGGCGGCGATTTCGTCGATCACGCCGGGCAAGGCGGGCGCCGGAACGGCGACGACCACCATGTCGATCGGTTCGGGGAGATCGGCGACGCACGGGACGCAGCGCACCCCGTCGATCTCGTCGAGTCCTTCCTTCACAACCCACAGGTGCTCGCGGTCGAAGCCGCACCGCTTGACGTTGTTGAGGATCACGCGACCGAAGTTGTGTCCCTTGGCCGAGACCCCGATTACCGCGATCGAACGCGGCTCGAGCAGGTTGCGAACCTTGTCGATCGGGCGGGCCGGCGGGGTCTTGACGGCGGTTGCCATTCGGCCGCGGCCATCGACGGGTACCATGTGGTTCTGCCGGAAGGCGAAGGGGTTGACCTCCAGCTCGGCGATGTCGGGCCCCGTTTCGCCGCGATCGACGCAAAAGTGCCGCGCAATCGCGATGAATGCCCGGAAACAACGCAGCAACTCACCATCGGACACCACCCGGCGATGGCCGCGCGTACGGCCGGCGAGGATGTCGTAGGCGGCGGTTTTCCTGAACAAGGCGAAGAACTCTTCGGCGGTGACGTCGGTCGCGATGGCCTTGGCGACAGCGATACCGGGCCGCATCTTGCGGGCGAGGTACTCGGTGTCCACGCCGCCGATGCCCGCGGCGATGACCGGACCGAACTCCCGCGTGGCCCGCACACCGACGAACAACTCGCTGGCGAATCCGCTGTGGGCCCCCTCGACGAACTCGACGACCAGGACGCCCTCGATGCGTTTGTCGGCGTGGTCGGCGAGCATCTGCGCGATTTCCGCGCGCACCACCGAGATGTCACGCGGGACGAAACGTACCGCCCGGGCTTCGGTCTTGTGGACCACGTCTTGCGAAACGAGCTTGAGCACCACCCGGCTGCCGGGCAGATGATCGAGGGCGGATTGGTCGATCGCCTGGCCGGCGGGTACGAACACGTGCCGCGGCGGGGCGATCGCTCCCACGATCCGCACCAGGGCGTAGACCTCGTGTTCGAAAATCTGCCGGCGTCCCTGCCGGTGGATCTCGATCAGCCGCTGCTCGAACGCCTCGATCTCGGCGCCGCTCAGTCGGTTCTCACCGCAGTTTTTTTTTAGCGCGCTGGTGTCGAGCCCGCCAGGAGCCAGAATCTGCTCGAGACTGAGCGAATCAAGCCATTCGAGCACGGTTCGGAAGGGCACCCCTTGTTCGATTCCGTCGAGGTAGGCCGCCCCGGCCGCTCGTCCCGCGCGAAAGGCCTTGCGGTTCATCTCGACGATCTTTTCACCCTTCGCCTGGAACATCGCGACGACAGCGTTTTCGAGTTCGTCGGCGTCGATGTCCATCTGGAGCGAGGCGGCGCCGAGCAGCACCACGTTCGCCGAGCGGCCCGAGCCGGCCATCTTCGAGAGTTTGTCGGCGTCGAGCAGAATATGACGCGGGTAACGCGCGATTTGTTCGAGCACATCCTCGAGTGGCGGGTAGTTGTCGATGTTCACGTACGCGTTGGTACTGGCGACAATCACGCCGCCCTCGCGGAGGTAGTGCACGTAACGCAACGCTTCCATCGGCTCGACCGACAAGATCAGATCGGCCTGGCCGAGCGGGATCAGATCGCTGGCGATCTCGTGGTCGGCGATGCGCAAGTGGGACTCGACCGCGCCGCCGCGCTGCGACATGCCGTGGACCTCGGCTTGCTTGATGTGCAGCCCAAGCTTGAGGGCCGCGACGCAAAGCGCCTTGGCATTGGTCAGGATTCCCTGTCCGCCGACACCGGCCAGAATGATGTTTTCCTGCACGATTGGGCTCCCGTTGGCAAAACTTGACGCCCTGTCGGCGCCGATTGTCTCATGGCACCGGTCTCCACCGGCGGATCGGTGGGCGGAGCCCACCCTAGGTTGCCGCGCAGGTGGCGGCCTTTTCGTCCTTCCTGGTCTTCTTGGGCTTTTTGATCTGGATGCACGGCCGGCGGGCGACGATGACCGACAGGCCCCGATGCGCGATCTCGCGTTTGAACAGCGCGGTGTTTTTTTCGTGGAACTTGGCCAGCGGTTCGATCACGTGGAGGTGTTCGTCCTTGACGCCCAGCCCGCGGACGATATCGAGCAGCTCATCGCCGTGGGCCATGGTGAGCTGGCCGCCGGTCATCGCGACGGTCGAGTTGTCCAGCAGGAACACGGTCATGTTGGCGTTGGCGCGGGCGGCGCCGATCAGGCCGGTCATGCCCGAGTGGGTGAAGGTCGAGTCGCCGATGGTGCAGAGCACGGGGTGTTTGCCGGCCTGGGCCGCGCCGTGGGCCATCGTGATCGACGCGCCCATGTCCACGCACGAATGCACCGCTTCGTAAGGCGGCAAGCAGCCCAGCGTGTAACAGCCGATGTCGCTGAACATGATCGTGTCGGGCTCGTCGCGGGTGGCCTCGAGCATCGCCGCGAACGTGTCGCGGTGGGGGCAGCCGACGCAGAGCATCGGCGGGCGACCGGGGATTTCCTGGGCCTGCGGGTTGGTGCAGGGTTTGCCGAAAGCCGCCTTGACGAGGTCGGGGCTCAGCTCGCCCGTTTGCGGAAGCAGTCCGCTGAGCTTGCCCCGGACGGACTTGCCCGGCAGCCCGAGCAGCCCGTTGAGGCGGGACTCGATGAAGGGGTAGCCTTCTTCGACGACGATGATTTCGTCGCAATGGTCCACGAGTTGCCGCACGAGACTGGTCGGGATCGGGTACACGCCGATCTTGAGGATCGAGCAGCCGTCGAGATCGTCGCCGAGCGCCTCGCGGACGTAGTTGTACGCGATTCCCGAAGCGATGATGCCACGCTTGCCGGCGAGGACGAGGCGGTTGACCTTGCTGCGCTCGGCATAGTCGAGCAGGTCCGGCTGGATGTCGAGCAGGTGCCGCCAGCGCCGGCGGGCGTTGGCGGGGACGAGCACCCAGTGTTCCTTGGGCGGGCGGGGTTTGGGCTCCGGGCGGGCCGGGGCCTCGACGGCGACGTGGACGACGCTGCGACTGTGCGACAGGCGCGTCACGAGTCGCACCATCACCGGCAGTTGCAGCCGTTCGGAGAGATCGAACGCTTCGAACATCAGGTCGTAGGCTTCCTGCTGGCTGCCGGGCTCGATCATGGGAATCTTGGCGAAATCACCCAGGTAGCGGCTGTCCTGTTCGTTCTGGGAGGAGTGCATCCCGGGGTCGTCCGCGACCACGAGCACCAGCCCGCCGTTGACGCCGGTGATCGCCGAATTGACGAACGGGTCGGCGGCGACGTTGAGCCCGACGTGCTTCATGGAGACGATCGCACGTTTGCCCGCATATGACATGCCGAGGGCTTCTTCGTAGGCGACCTTCTCGTTGGCTGACCAGAGCGCGGATACGCCCGGGTCGTTGGCAGTGGTGCGTTGGATGAACTCGAAGATTTCGGTGGCCGGCGTCCCCGGATAGGAAAACGCGCCGCCGATGCCGGCGTGGATGGCTCCGAGCGCGACCGCTTCGTCGCCGAGCAGCAGTTCCGTTTTCATAAGGTTGTCCTCGATAGCCGAGTCTTCGCACGTCGCCGCGGGGTTGGGTTCGCCCCCCGGCGCACACTGTCCCCGCCGAATATGTGCAGTCTGTGGCAGATTTCGTTCCGCGTAAAGCCCCCCGGGCCGAGACACGCCGTCCATTTGCTAACATCTTGTAATCAATGGTGTTGCGCGTTTCACACCTCTTGCCGGTCGCACTTCGGCTGGGCCGAGCCGGGCCGGTCGTTGGCAGACAGGTGCGGCAAATCGCGCAGGCGGTGTGACGCACGCCCGGATTCTCCGGCGCCGCGCGATCCGTCAGGTTGTCCGCCGCCGAAACGTGCCCGCATCCCCCCGGCCCGACACGCCGGCGGCAGTCGGCCGGTTGACTTGGGTGTCACGACCTCATAGAGTCACACGTGATGTTCGGGCGAGTCATACTGTCACTTGCGGTCGGCTGGGCGGTCCTTGTCGGGCCCGCATTGTGCGTCGGTGGCGTGTTGGTACACGCGTGCGACTGTGCGCCGACGGGAACGTGCAGCCACGAATCGAGTTGTGCGGCGGATCCGTGCGCGCCAGCGCTGGCCTCGCGGGACGCGGCGGCGCATCTCGCCGTTTCCGCTCGACCCGCATTGTCGCCGCCCATGGCGGTGGAGCCCGATTCGCCCGGTGCTTGCGCATGGGCGAGGCCGGACATATCGCGGGGGGCCGCGCCCGGGACGGGGCGCGAAACCGCCCGATACCAAGACACCGGTTTGCCCCTTCTGAATTGATCCCCTGGTAGTGCCTGGATTGCCTCCGTGCGGCGTTGTTGCCGGCGCGGTCGCGGTGTGATGCGCGCTACGCGCATCGGAGAGCCACGAAGGTCAGGGGATCGTTACCTATGTACCGACGGATTATCGCAGGGGCGCTCGCGGGCGCTACGGTCGTGCTGACGACCATCGCAGGCTGTGCGAAGGTCGATCCGCAACCGGATTACCGCCGAGCGGAAGAATTGACAACCAGAAGTACCGGGCAGCAGTACCTGTTCGATCCGCTCGAACGCGAGGCGGCCGAGCGGCGGGTGGAGGAGCTGCTTCGCGACGGATTGACCGCGGACGAAGCGGCGCAGGTCGCATTGCTGCATAACCCGGAGTTGCAGGCGGCTCTGTACGAAATCGGTGCCGCCCGGGCCGACCTCGTGCAATCGGGGTTGCTGAGCAACCCCACATTGGGGCTCGCGTTGCGCCTGCCCTCGGCCGGCGGCCTGAGCAACATCGACTTCGATCTGGCCCAGAACATCGCGGACTTGTGGCAGATTCCGGCCCGCAAACGGATGGCGGCCCGTGACCTGGATCAGACGATTCTGCGCATCGCCCGCCAGGCTTCCGCGGTCGCGGCGCAGGCCAAGGAAGCATTCTACCGGGCGAGCGGTGCCGCCCGCCGTTTGGCCATCGCGCGGGAAAACCGCGAGATCGGCCGCACCATCGTCGAGCTGACCGAGTTTCGGCGGCGGGCCGGCGCCGGCAACCGGCTCGATGTCAACCTGGCCCGGGGGGTGCTGCTCGATGCCGAGCTCGCGACCAAACGCGCACGCCTGGCCGCGGGGTCGGCGCGGCGCGCGCTCGCGACCGTGCTGGGCCTGGCCGAGGATGCCGCCGCGGTCAGGCTCACGGAACCCCTGCCCACGCCGCCAGCCCACACGCTTCAGACCGAAACGCTCATTCGGCTGGCGTGGGCCGAGCGGCTGGACGCGCGGGCATTGCGGCAGTCGGTGGACAGCGCCCGGCAGCGGCTGGTGCTCGAAGTCCGCCGGGTGATTCCGACATTCGAGTTCGGCTTGGCGCTGGAGCGCGATGCGCGCCGGCGCGTGCCCGGTCGCGACCTGCTGGCGGATACGGCGCGTTCGTCGATCGGTGCGGGACGGCTGAGCGCACCGGACATCCAGCCCCGTTCCGAGCGAAAACGGGCCAAGGGGCAGGACGTCATCATCGGGCCGATGGTTTCGCTGGAGTTGCCGATCTTCGACCAGAACCAAGCCCAGATCGCCAAAGCGCGATACGAGCTCGAGCGGCGATTGCGGCTGTTGGAGGGGCTGGAGCGGACCATCCGGCAGGAGGTTCGAGAGGCGGTGGACCAGGCCCGAACGGCGTGGGAAGTCGCGCGTTTCTATCGGGACGAGGTGGTGCCCCAGGCGTCCCGCAGCCTGGAACTCTCGCGTGAATCCTACCGCGCCGGGCAATCCTCGATCCTGTCCGTTCTCGATGCGGAACGTTCGTATCTCGCCGCCCGCGACCGTTTCGCCGAGGCGATGCAGCAGGCGGCTGCGGCGGGTCCGCTGCTGGAGCGGGCGGTTGGCCTCCCGATGGATCGTCTGGTGGAAGCAGTGCGCCGGCCGGCATCGCAGCCGGCGGGAGGGAGCCATCCATGAGTGTGAGACAAGAGTTTTTGCGAAAACGCTGGGCGGCGTTGATCGTCATGAGCCTGCCGCTGGCAGTGCTGGCCGGTTGTACTCCGCCGACATCCGAGTCCCTGGCGGAGTTCGTCACGGATTTCGTTCGAAGTGCATTGGCCGCGTGGTTGCTGTAGCGCGACGGGGCCAACGGGAGCATACGCGATGACAAGCAAGACGATGATGTTCTTGGTTGCGGGACTGGTTCTTGGCCTGCTGGCCGGCGGGGGGGCGTTTTACGCCGCCCAGCGGGCCGGCTTCGTCGCCGCCGGGGGCGACAGGATGCAGCGTCATGACGAGGACCACGACGGTGGCGGGCACGACGAAGCCGCGAGCGATGAGCACGCCGGACATGACGAAGGCGGCCACGAAGCGCACGAGCCCGGCGTCGTCCACCTGACACCCGAGAAGCTGGCGTCGCTGCACCTGGAACCGGTCGAGGTCCGCCGCGGGGTGCTCACGTCGGTGATCGAGTTGCCGGGGCAGGTCGAGTGGAACACGGATCGCCTGGTGCATATCTCGCCGCGGGTGCCCGGCGTCGTCGGTTCCGTGGCCAAGACGTTGGGCGACGTGGTGAAGGCCGGGGACTTGTTGTGCGTGCTCGATTCGCGCGAGATGGGCGACGCGAAGATGGAGTACCTGTCGGACCTGAGCCGGTTCGAGGTCGCGAAGGCTGATTTTCAACGTGCCAAGAGCGTTTTCGAGAACACGAAAAAACTGCTGCTGATTCTGGACGAGCAGCCCACACCCCAGCAGGCCCTCGAACGAGCCCGCGCGCTCGAGATCGGCGAGAACAAGAACAAGCTGCTGACTGCGTACACCACGATGCACGTCACGCTGCGCACGTTCCAGCGCGCCCGAAAACTGTTCGAGAAAGGGGTCGGCACCGAACAGGATCTGCTCGAGGCCCAGGGGGCCTACGAGACGGCCCACGCCGACTACGTTTCGACCCGCGAGGAGATCGCCTTCAACCTGCGGCCGGATTTTCTGCGGGCCCAGCGCGACTTCGACCTCGCCCGGACAGAGATGCGCAACAGCGAACGGGCGCTGCACATCCTCGGCCTCACGAATGACCAGACGGCCGCGCTGGCCACCCGGGCGGACACGATCGACGAGGATATCGCCCGGACCCCGATCTACAGCCCGATCGATGGGGTGATCGTCGCCCGCCACCTGACACGCGGGGAACGGGTCGATACGGGCACGACGCTCTACACGATCGCCGACCCGGCCGACGTGTGGGTGATGGGGCGCGTCTACGAGCGTGACATTCACTCCCTGCGCGTGGGCCAGCAAGCGACCGTCCGGCTCGACGCCTTCCCCGATCAACTCGTGGAGGGGGTCGTCGACTACATCGGCAGCGCGCTCGATCCGACCACACGCACCGTCGAGGCCCGCGTCGTATTGCCCAACCCCGCCGGGCAATTCCGCCCGGGGATGTTCGGCATGGTCACCGTCTTCGCCCCGGCGGCGAAGGACGATGCGGGGATGCTCGTGCCGGCCGCCGCGTTGCAACGTGTTGCGAGCGGATACGTCGTGTTCGTGCTGGAAGGGGACGGGGAGTACCGCCAGGTGCCCGTGGGGGTCGTCGCCCGCTCCAGGGAGTTCGTCCAGGTCAGCGGCCCGCTGCAAGCCGGGGTCCGCGTTGTGGTCGGCGATACGTTCATGCTCAAGTCCGAGGCCGGCAAGAGCGCCATGGGCGGCGGGCACAGCCACTAGGGGCCAACCAACATGCATCGAATCATCGACTTCTCGCTCGACAATCGCTTTCTGGTTATCGTGCTGTGGCTGCTCGTCGTGGCGGCGGGTATCCACGCGCTGCTCAACCTGCCGATCGACGCGGTGCCCGACGTCACCAATGTCCAGGTCCAGGTGCTCACCAACGCTCCGGGTTTGCCTCCCGAAGAGGTCGAACGCTTCATCACCTTCTCCGTCGAGACCGCCATGAGCGGCCTGCCGGCGGTGGAGGAAATCCGCAGCGTGTCCAAGTTCGGGCTGTCGGTCGTGACGGTGGTGTTCGAGGAAGGCACCGACATCTACTGGGCCCGGCAGCTCGTCAGTGAGCGACTCGTCGAGGCCCGCGAGGCCATCCCCGAGGGTTACGGCAACCCGGAGATGGGGCCGATCTCGAGCGGACTGGGCGAAATCTACCAGTTCGAGGTGCGCGGCGAAGGCTATAGCCCGATGGAGTTGCGCACGATTCTGGACTGGTACGTCAACTACCAGCTCCGCAGCGTCCCGGGCATCGTCGAGGTCAATTCTTTCGGCGGAGAGCTCAAGACGTACCAGGTCACGCTCGACCCGGGCCGTATGGTCGCCTACGACATCCCGGTCGGGGATGTGCTCGAGGCCTTGCGGGGCAACAACCGCAACGTTGGTGGCGGTTACATCGCTCACCACGATGAGCAGTATCTCATTCGCGGCGAGGGATTGATCGAGACGCTCGCCGACCTGGGGAACGTGATCGTCAAGCATGGCCCCGGCGGCACGCCCGTCTACGTCAAGGACCTGGGTCGTGTCGAGTTCGCGCCCATGATCCGGCAAGGCGCCGTCACGCGCGATGGGCGCGGCGAGGCCGTAGTCGGCATCGTGATGATGCTGATGGGCGAGAACTCGCGCGTCGTCGTCGATAACGTCAAGCGGAAAATCGAGCAGATCAAGAAATCGCTGCCCGAAGGCGTCACGATCGACACGTTTTACGATCGCACGGAGCTGGTTCAGAAGACCATCCGGACCGTCGCCAAGAACCTGATCGAGGGCGGGATTCTGGTCATCGTCGTGTTGCTGCTCCTGCTGGGAAATCTGCGCGGGGGCCTGATCGTGGCGTCGGCGATTCCGCTGTCCATGCTGGTGGCGTTCAGCGCGATGCGCCTGGCCGGTCTGAGCGGCAACCTGATGAGTCTCGGGGCGATTGACTTCGGACTCATCGTGGACGGCTCGGTCGTCATCATCGAGAACATCGTTCGGTACCTGCACGACAATCGCAACGATCGCCGTCCGCATCTGGAGAAAGTGCGCGCCGCCTGTCACGAAGTCGCCCGGCCCGTCGCGTTCGCGGTCGGGATCATCATCATCGTATATCTGCCGATCCTGGCGTTGCGGGGGGTCGAGGGAAAGATGTTCCGGCCGATGGCGTTGACGGTCGTATTCGCGCTGATCGGTTCGCTGGTCTGCGCTCTGACGCTCATGCCGGTGCTGGCCTCGCTGCTACTGAAACGGGTTCGCGAAAAAGAACCACTGCTGTTCAGGGTTGCGAAACGCCTGTATTTCCCCGTGCTGGAACGCATCGTCACCCGGCCCGTGCCGGTGTTTGCGACGGCGTTGGTCCTGTTCCTGGCCAGTCTCGGCGTCGTGCCGTTGCTCGGGGCCGAGTTCATCCCGCGGCTCGACGAGGGCGCCATCGCGATGCAGATGTGGCGCCTGCCCAGCGTCTCGCTCGAGGAATCCAACAAGATCAGCCTGATGGCCGAAAGGGTGCTCGTGGAAAACTTTCCCGAGGTGGATACCGTCGTCTCACGCACCGGCCGGGCGGAGATCGCCACCGACCCGATGGGCGTCGAGATCAGCGATACCTACATCATGCTCAAACCGAAAAACACCTGGCGCTTCGGCTCCAAGGAGGAGCTCATCCGCGCCATCGACAAGACCCTCACCGAGCGGATCCCCGGCACGATTTTCAGTTACTCCCAGCCCATCGAACTCCGTGTCCAGGAGCTGATCGCCGGTGTCCGTAGCGACGTGGCCATCCAGATCTACGGCGATGACCTCGCGCAGATGAAACGGAAGGCCGACGAGGTCGTGCGACTCGTGCGCGGCGTGCCGGGCGCCGCCGACGTCAAGGCCGAGCAGGTGATCGGGCTGCCAACCATGCGCGTGCGCATCGACCGCGACGCGATCGCCCGGTACGGGATCAACGCCGAGCGAGTGCTCGAGGTGATCCAGACGATCGGCGGAAACCCGGTCGGCACCGTGCTCGAAGGGCAGAAGCGGTTCACGCTCCAGGTGCGTTTCGATCCCTCCGTACGCGACGACCTGGAGAGCGTGGGGGATCTCAAGATCGCCGGGCCCCCGAGCAACGGCGGACCGCCCATGCTCATTCCCTTGTCGCAGCTCGCGTCGATCGAGATCGTGGAAGGCCCCGCGCAAATCAGCCGCGAGAACATCAGTCGGCGGATTTCGGTCGAGGCCAACGTTCGCGGCCGCGATCTGGCTTCGTTCGTGGCCGAGGCCCAGAAGGTACTCGACCGCGAGCTGAAGCTTCCGCCGGGGTGGTTCATCGACTGGGGCGGGCAGTTCGAGAATCTCCAGGCCGCCTCCGAACGGTTGGTCGTCCTCGTGCCGATGGCGCTGTTGCTGATCTTCGTG
>JALSRY010000246.1 GCA_026984555.1 Phycisphaerae bacterium | reverse complement strand
TTTCAGGGCCGGGAGATTCTGCGGCGGATCGTCCGCGTTCTGCCGGGTTAGTGCGAAGAGCGCGGTTGCGGCTGGAGCAATCCTCGAATCGTGATCTTGGTCCAACCTATGCTCGGGGTCGCGCTTGTAGTCATAGTCCTCGACGACGAGAGCACCGCACAACCCGTGCAACCAAGTCTCGGTGTGCCGTTTTGGAACGACAACCGCAACGAGTTCGTCGCGTGCGCGCGGGGCCTGTTCGTCCGAACCAAGAGCCTT
This sequence comes from Phycisphaerae bacterium, assembly GCA_026984555.1. Classification (GTDB taxonomy): domain Bacteria; phylum Planctomycetota; class Phycisphaerae; order UBA1845; family Fen-1342; genus JALSRY01. Next base: position 3,212 of record JALSRY010000246.1, on the reverse strand, counting down.
GGCGAGTTGGTCGTATCGTGCTTCCGTTGCCGTCGTATCGGCGTCGGTATGCACGACAAGTGCGGCGTTGCGGTTGTGTCCATGCACGTGACGTCGCTGCTCGCGCACTTCGATCGGGTAGCGCTCACGCACCCATTGATCGCCGGCACCGCTCGGCGTGATCTTCATGCGAATGTTTCGCGTCTTCAAAGCACGCTCCACATATTTCCGCAAGAATCGCGCAGAACGGAGAACCTCGGCCAAGACGACAACGAGCGCGATTCGGCTACTCACGGTCCCATCCCCGCGCGATCTGCTCGCTCGGCGACAGCCGGCTTCCCGCCGAACCCTGGAATCGCTTCACACGGACCGGGCCGCATCCCTCCCGTTCGAGCGTCACACCATGATCCCGCGCAAGCAAGTCGAGCAACTCCGGGTGATGAGATACGAAAACCACCTGCGCCCCGAATTCATCTACTTGATCCATAACGCGAACCAGCCACGGTTGAATCTCATCGAGCGAAACGTAGTTATCGGGTTCGTCGATAAGAACCGTGACGTCGCGTTTCAGGGCGAAATGCAACAACGCATAGAGGCCGATGAGCGCCCTTTGCCCATCGGAAAGCTCATCGAGATCGAAGCTGACCGGTGTGGCCGAATGGCTCCCTTCGGCCGGCGCGAATTCGGCTCGCAGCAGTTTCGTGCCGCGGCCCAAGGGCTCTAGATTCAGATTGTCCAGCCCAGGCAGCGCCTGCCGCAATTCGGCAAGGAACGCCGAGAGGCTCTTGCCGTCGCCCGACGCCTGCCGGTACCAAGCCACGAAGTTCGTCATCGAGTCCAGGGGAAACAACGCCTCATCCTGCGACGAAGGCGACATGTTCGGCGCATCCATCCGAATCGTGTAGACGCGCGCCAGACGTTCCTTGAACCAGCTTAGCTTGGTGTTGTCGTTGCGCGGCTGAATCGTCGCCAGCGCCGAGCGCCCCCAGTCAAATGGATAATCCGGGCCTTCAGAGAAATCGTCTCGAAAGAGCCGAACATGCCCCCTTTTGAACTCGAACAACGGTTTGCCGTTCAACTTCAGCGACTCCAAAGCGACGCGCGATCGCGGCGCGACGTCTCGATGCTCGATCTCAAGGCGGTACTGATACAGTTCGTTATCTCGGCCAATCTCAAGCTCGAACACCTGGACCGGGACCGACTGCCAACGTGTCAAAGTATCCGGCGTAAACACCTGCCGCTTGTCGTTCTCAAGCGGAACGGAATCGACGACGAACTGCCTCACGCCCCGCAGAGCATCCAGCACGCTGCTTTTTCCGCCGCCGTTTCGGCCCAGCAGCAACTGCTTGGACTGTAGCGGTAGCGTGAAATTGACGAAGGCGCGGAAGTTGTCGATGTAGAGCTGTTTCAGCATGCAATGCTCCGTCTACCGGCGTTTTCCATTGTACATCGGTCCTACGCCCGGCATAGCGGCGCCTCCCGCAGCCAGGGCATGGTGGCGAAGTACAAATCACCGATGGACTTGAGGCCGTGGATCATCATCGCCAGTCGTTCCAGCCCGAGCCCCCACGCCAGCACGCGGTCGGTGATGCCCAGTGGCAGCGTGACCTCCGGGCGAAACAGCCCCGAGCCTCCCATCTCGACCCACTCGTCGCGGTGTTCGAGCCAGAGGAACACTTCCGCCGACGGCTCGGTGTACGGGAAAAAACTCGGGCGAAAACGAACCTTCGGAAACCCCATTTTCTTGTAGAACGCCGCCAGCGTCCCCAGCAGCGACGCCAGGCTGGCGTGCTTGTCCACGATGATGCCGTCCACCTGGTGGAAGACCGGCAGGTGCTTGTAGTCCACCGTCTCGCGGCGGAACACCGGGCCGATCACGAAATACTTGCCGGGCCGCCCCTGCTGATGCCGGGCCAACGCGCGGATCGTAGCCGCCGTGGTGTGTGTCCGCAGCACGGGCTTATGAGCCAGCTCCCGGTTCCAGCGGTATTGCCAGCCGGTCGAGCCCGTGTCCCCCCCGTTTTCGTGCGTCGCGCGGATGCGCTCGACCAGCCCGTCGTCCGGCAGCGTACAGCGGCCCGGCCGCGCGATGTAGAACGTGTCCTGCATGTCACGGGCCGGATGATCCTGGGGCTGGAACAGTGCGTCGAAATCCCAAAAGCTCGACTCGACCCACGGGCTGACGATCTCCTCGAAACCCATTTCCAGGAACACCCGCCGAACCTTATCGAGCGTGCGCTGAAACGCGTGCTCCTTCCCGGGATAGAGCTTTTTCGCGGCCAGTGTCACGTCGTATGGCTGCAAATCCACCTCGCGCCACGAGCCGTCCGCGAGCATCTCCGGCGTGAGTTGCGTCACCTTGCGCCGCGCCGTCACGCCCGAAGCCAGCAGCTTTCGCCCCGTCTCGGTGATCGACACGCGCCGATCGGTGCGAGCCTTGATATGCAAGAAGCCCTTGCGCTTCCCCAGGAGTTCCAAGGCGGCGGCCACGTCGATCCCCTCGGCGACGAGTTCGTCGGCGCGGGCGGTTCGGCCGCCGGCCAACGCCGCCAGCAGCAATTCGTCGGGCTGCTTCACCTCGGCATCGGCGCGGCCGTCTTCCGCCAGAACGAGCGTGTCGCCCTCCTTGTTCGCCCAGCCCCGCTGGTTGAGCCAGCGCAACGACTGGCCGACCTGGCCGGCGCTGAGGTCGCAGTGCTCGGGGATCTCGGTGAGCTTGCAGCGGCCACCCTGCGCGATCAGCACGCCGACCACGGTGCGTTCGGGCAGCGGAGCGTCGCCGAGCTTCCGGCCTTCCTTGCCGAGGCTCAGTTCGTCGTAAGTAGTCTCCTCGATCTCGACCAGCCCTTGCTCGCGGAGCTGTGTGCACGCCGCCATCACCGGCGACTGGTCGGCGTCGAGCCGGTTCGCCAGGTCGGGGACGGAGGCCGGCGCGTCGAGCCCTGCGAGCGCGTCGAGAATCCGATAGTGAATCTCCGGCAGTTCCATTCCAGCATGCTCCCTCGTGCGGTTTCAAAACGGGGGTGTAGCCTATCGCGACGACGTGTTCAAGTGTAGCCGGCGAGCGAGTTTTGCGTACACGCGCCGCGGGAAACGAGTGGCTTTCGCAGGCTCGCCACCCTCTCGCGCGCCCCGCCGGGCGGCTCGTGTCCCACCTGTCACGAAGCCGCCGCCTCCGGCCGGCCGCCGCAACAGCCCCGGCGGACGATGCCCCGCGGCTGGCACCTGCCGCT
>JALSRY010000245.1 GCA_026984555.1 Phycisphaerae bacterium | reverse complement strand
TGAAGAAATAGCGGCAGGCCAGGGGGCGGACCGGGTAGATGCGGCAGGTTCCGGTTTGTTGATCGAGGAACCCGCAGGGACGCCGCAACGTGTTGTAGCGCATGTGCGCCTCGGCGATGCGTGGGTCGTCGCCGGTGGCGGGCACGTCGCCGGGTCCGCCGCATTCGAGCAGGATGTAGGAGAACTGTTCGGCGGAGTCGCGGTGGTATTCGAAAAGCTGCTTGCAGTCGCTCCAGGGCCGCACGTGGTGATAGATGTGGATGATTTCGAGCGCGGTGATGCCGCGCACGAGGTCGATGCAGCAGTTGGCACAGCCCTTGGCGCAATGAATCCGGGTGTCGTCGCCGCTGGCGCGCAGCGCGAGCTCGATCAGCCGATCGACCGCATCGTAGAACGCGGCGGCATGTTCAAAGAAAGCCCGCGGCAGGGCGTGGGTCTGCCGGAAGGACGCCAGCTCGGGCATATCGCGGATGGTTCGCAGGTGTTGGGCCATGTCGGCGACGAGCGTGTGCCAGGCGTCGTCGCCGGCGGCGGGCTCGGGTTGGGGAGCGGGGGGCTGGATCATATCGACCTCGCGGCAGCAGGAATCGGCCCTGGTCCGACGGTCATGTTGTACCGTCGTGGGCGGGAAGCTCGCAAGCGCTTTATCGGAGCATGCCATCGCTGGTTCCGCCGGTGATGTGTTTGCCTGCGGCACCCGGCCCGGTTTATAATGCGGGCCACCGGGGATTCGGGCCGGATCCCAAAACCTGACACTGTTGTATGGAGGAAAGGCAATGAAGAAGCACCGCGCACTGAGTACATTCAGAGTCATCGTGCCGTTACTTGCCGGCGTTTTCGCCACGCAGGCGGCATGGGCACAAACGCAGGTTTGCGGCAACATCACGGCCGACACGACCTGGACGTCACAAGGCAGTCCCTATCAGCTTACGTGCGACGTAAGGCTCCACTCGGGCTACACATTGACGATCGAGCCCGGGGTCGTCGTGGAATTCGATTCCGCGACCACTCTCCGCATCGACGGAACGCTCGTGGCCCTGGGCACGTCCGCCGACCACATCGTCTTCGAGTCGTCCGACGTACAGAACCGCGGCCAAGGCGTGCGTCTGGCGACCAACGACGGCGGTTCGGGAAGTTTCGACTACGTCGAGTTCCGCTCGCTCAACACCGCGATCAACATCGATTGTTGTTGGGGGGTGCCCGTGCCGGCGAGCATCACGAACTCGATGTTCTGGGACAACGTGGTCGGCATCGGCGGATACGCCGGCAACGATGCGATCGTGACGGCCTGCGACTTCGAAGGCAACACCTACGCCATCACACAGGCCGACAAGGTTATCACGGACTCGACGTTCAGCAACAACGATTACGGGTTGTATCAGACCGAGCGGATCGACGTGTACGACTCCACGTTCGAGTCCAACGGTACCGCCCTGTACGGCGGGCGGGGAAACGTGGAAGGATGCACCATCATCGGCAACCAGGTCGGTGTGCAGGGGTTCTTCGAGGGATTCGCCCTGCGAGAGAATACGATCACGCAAAACGGGACCGGAATCCAGTTCACGGATTATTCCGGAGCCATCGCGACCGCCGAATGCAACAATATCTACGACAACACCGGGTACAATGCGGTCGTCCAGACGCAGACGAACTTCGCACAGCCGAACAACTGGTGGGGTAGTACCGATCCCAACGCGATCGAAGCCGGTATCTATGACCGGCAGGATGATCCGACACTGGGCCTGCTTACCTACTCGCCGTTCCTCGCGGCGCCGTGGGAGCAAACGCAGACCTGCGTTCCGTGTCCGGGCGACGAGGACTGCGACGGCGTGCCGGACGCTTCGGACAACTGCCCTTCGGTGCCGAACCCCGGACAGGAAGATTGCGACGGCGACGGCATCGGCGATGCGTGCGATCCGCAGATCGACCTGGCGGGCGACATCAACGGCGACGGCAGCGTCGATCTGGCCGACCTGGCGATTCTCCTGGCGAATTTCGGCAAGTCCTGCGGCAACTAACGGGCACACGGACGGCAGGAAGGCTCGCGGTCGCACCAGCGGCGCTCGGTCCGGCGCGATTCGAGCACGCGTGCGGCCGCGAGCCGAAGGCCGCACATGGCCCGTCCTCGCGGTGCGCGGGCGCGGCTTTTCGATGCGCCCTCCGCGACCGCCTCTCACGCATGCCCGACGCGCACGACGAGCTGGCCGGGCAGACGCTTGATGAGTCTTTTGAGCTCCAACGACGTGAATGCGGCGAGAACGTCGCCTGGTGGCAGGCCGGTCGCTGAGAGCACGAGATCCTGTAACACGGGATCGTAGCCTACCGCGTCGTAGACACGTTTCTCGATCTCGGTGAGGTGCGCCGGCGGCCTCTGCGGCCCAGGCTCGGCTGCCGCGTTCGGTCCCGATTCCGGCGTGCGATCGCCCGAGGCTCCCTCCCCCGCGGGGCCGGCACCGCCCTCACCGCCGGTGCCCGAGCGACGGTCCCCGTCGGCCCGCGGCCGCACGTTGGCCGCCAGTTTTTCGCCGACCTCGCCGAGCTCTTCGAGGATGTCTTCGAGACAGGTGGTGAGTTTCGCGTACCCCCGCCGGATCAGGTCGTTCGTGCCGGCGGAAGCGGCATCCTGCGCGCGGCCGGGGAGGGCGAAGACCTCGCGGTTGTATTCGGCGGCGAGGCGCGCGGTGATGAGCGCGCCGCTGCGCCGGGGAGCTTCGATGACCAGGGTACCGAGCGACATGCCGGCGATGATGCGGTTGCGGCTGGGAAACGCGTTGCGTGATACCGCCGCGGTCATGGGCAACTCGCTGATCCAGGCACCGTGTTCGAGGAGTTTGGCGGCCAGGGCCTTGTTTTCGGGTGGATAGATTTCGGTCAGCCCCCGTCCCATGACGGCGATCGAGCGTCCGCCGGCGTCTACCGCCCCGTGGTGGGCAAAGGCGTCGATCCCTCGCGCGAGGCCGCTGACCACGGTGAACCCGGCCCCCGCCAGCAGTTCGCCGAACCGCCGGGCCTGCTCGCTCCCGTAGATGGTGCAGCGACGGGTGCCCACGACGGCCAACGCGACGGCGTCGGTCTCGCGCAGTTCGCCGCGGACGTACAAGACGATGGGTGCGTCGGGAATCTGACGCAAGCCGGGGGGATAATCCCCATCCGCCCGACAGATGATCCGCACGTTCTGCTCGGCGGCGGCGGCGATTTCCCGCTCGATGTCGGCGGTGTCGCGCGAGCGGGCGATCTGCTCGGCGGTCTTGGCACCGATGCGCTGAATGCGGGTGAGCTGGGCTACGGTCGCCCCCAGGGCGGTTTCCGCGTCGCCGAACTGGAGGAGAATCCGGCTCAGCAGCAGCGGGCCCACGCCTTCGGTCAGTGCCCAGCGCAGATACACCCGTCCTTTTTCGGAGATCGTGGTTTTCATGGGCTTCGTGGCGCGTCAAGCGTCGGGGTCGAGCTGCTCGATCACGCGAGCTTCGAT
>JALSRY010000244.1 GCA_026984555.1 Phycisphaerae bacterium | reverse complement strand
CCGAGCACATAGCTCGTGTCCACCGCGCCGCCCAGCGGCGGGGCCGGCTCGACGACACTGGCGTCAACGTCGAGAACCTCCTGCACCGTGTCGACGATGATCCCCATCAACGTCCCCACATCGACCACGATGACGCACGTCGCCTCCGTGTACGGAATCTCCTCCATCCCGAACTTGAGACGCAAATCCACCACCGGAATCACCTTGCCCCGCAGGTTGATCACCCCCTTGACGTGCGGGGGCATCTGCGGCACCGCGGTGATATCCATCACGCCGATGATCTCGCGGACCTTCAGAATCTCCACGCCGTAATCCTCGTCGGCCAGACTGAAGGTCAGGAACTTGCCGCCACAGGACTTGGCTTCGAGCGCGGTCGTTTCCGCCGACTGGGTTTCGTTGCTCATGCGGACATACCTCCGTCTAGAACGTGGCTACGGTCGTATCGACGGCCGGATCGTCTTGGGACGATTGACCCGCCTCCGGCGACGCCGCGGAAGCGGAACTGGCCACCGGCGTTGCATCCGGCTCGCGTTTCCCGTGCGATTCGTGGTAATCGAAAACGAGCTTGCGTTCGTTGTGCAGCGTCAGCAGACCGGTCGGCTCCAGAATCAGGCCCACCCGACCGTCACCCAGGATCGCCGCACCCGAAATCCCTTTGACATGCTTGAAACGGTCACCCAGCGTCTTGATGACCACCTGCTGCTGACCGATCAGCTCGTCCACGACGATGCCGATCTTGTGGGCTTCGGTCTGGGCGATCACCACCAGCCCGTCGGTCGGATCGACCAGATCGCAGAAATTGAACAACGGACCGATCTGAACCAGCGGAATCAGCTCGCCCCGCACCTGGATCATCGTCCCCTTCCGCTGCACAACGCTGATCTGGTTCGGCTCGGGACGCAACGACTGCTCGATCATGATCGTCGGAATGATCAGCCGCTGCCCGCCCACACACACCAGCATCCCGTCGATGATCGCCAGCGTCAGCGGCAAACGGATCGAAAACGTGCTCCCCCGGCCCAGCTCCGACGTGATCTCCACCTTGCCACGCAACTGCTCGATGTTGCGCTTGACCACGTCCATCCCCACCCCCCGGCCGGAAATATCCGTGATCTTCTCGGCGGTCGAAAAGCCGGGCTGGAAAATCAGACCGTAGATTTGCTGATCGGTGAGTTGCTCGCCCGGAGAAACCAGCCCCCGTTCGATCCCCTTGGCCAGCAGCTTTTCGCGGTCGAGCCCTTTACCATCATCGCGAATCTCGATCACGATGCTGTCGCCACGGTGGTAGGCGTTGAGCGAAACCGTGCCCGTCTCCGGCTTGCCCGCCGCCCGTCGAACGTCCGGCGGCTCGATACCATGATCGACCGCGTTGCGGACCATGTGAACCAGCGGATCGGAAATCGCCTGGATGACGTTCTTGTCCAGCTCGGTTTCCTCGCCGTTGATCACCAGCTCGACCTGCTTGCCGGCCTTCCGCGAGACGTCGCGGACCAGTCGCCGCATCTTGCCGAACGTGTGCCCGATCGGCACCATCCGCATCGCCATCGCGGTTTCCTGGACGTCGCGGACGATCTTGGTCACTTGCGAAACGTCGCGGGCCAGCTTCTCGCTGGTCTCGATCACCTCGTTGAGGTTGACCATCGTTTGGGCGATCACCAACTCCCCGACCGCGTCCACCAGCGCATCGAGCTTGGCCGTGTCTACGCGGATCGACGTGTCCGCCACCTGGTGCGTCTCCGACCGGCCCGACTTGGCCCCCGCAGGCTTGCCCCCCGCAGCAGGCTTGGAAGCCGCCGGCTGGACCGGGGCCGCGGCCGGAGCGGGAGTCGGGCTCGCCTCGGCGGGTGGCGCTGCCGGCACGGACGAATCGGCGGCCGGCGCCGGGGCGGCGCCCGCGGGCGCATGCGCTGCGGGCGGGGCGCTGCCCCCCGCCGCCACCGTTCGCAGCCGGGCCATGATGTCCGTGATGTCCGGCTGGGGCACGGGGCCGTCGGTCGGATTCTGGATGAAATTGGCCACCTCGGCGATCTGCTCCTTGAGCACGTCGATGCCCGAGAAGATCAGGTCGATGATCTCCGCCGTGATGGTCAACTCGTTCTTGCGGCCCAGGTCGAGAATCGTCTCGATCTCGTGCGTCAGGCGGTTGATGTCGCGCAGATTCAGGAATCCCGCGATGCCCTTGATCGTGTGGAACGGGCGGAACAGCTCGTTGATCTTGGTCGTATCGGTCGGGTCTTTCTCGACTTCGAGCAGCGCGCTTTCGATCGCGTCCATGTGCTCGCCACTCTCGTCGATGAAGCCCTCGACGTGCTCCTTCTCGTCGAGGTCGATCACCAGTGGTTCGGCGACGTAGGGCTCGATCTCGGGGGCGTCGGCCGATGCCGCACCCGCAGCCGCCGCCGGCTCGCTTTCGGCCGGCGACGGAGCGCTGGCCTGTGAAGTCGGTGTGGACGGCGTATCGGCCGCGGCGGTCGGCGACGGTTCGGCCGCAGCAGTCGGCGACGGTTCAGCCGCGGCGGCAACCGGTTCGGGAGCCGGGCTGCTCGCGGTGCTTTCATCGCCCGCGCCGGTATCGCCGCTTGCGCTTCCCGGTCCGCCGGTCGCTGCCGCATTGATCCTCGCGATCATCGGTTCGATGTTGGCGTCCGCCCCCGCGAGGCAGTCAGCCATCAGTCCAACCGCTTCCGGCAACGCCGCCAAACCCGCGTCGGCGTCAGCCGCCTCCTTGAGAATGATCCCTTCCAGGAGGTTCGCGACGGCGGCCGCCAGCTTGCCACACGGTCCGTCGGCCTGCGTCAGGGCCTGGCAGCCGGTGTGCATCTGCGCCAGACGCCCCAGGTCGTTCGCATCGAGCGGTGCGGAAACTGCTTGCTTGAGCGAGTCGATGGCGGCACTGAGTTCGGAGTTGTCATTGCCTGCGGGGAGAGCGTTGTTCGAGTCTGCCATGGCTGTTCACGTCCTTTGCGCAGCAGACGGCCGCGCCCGGCCGCCGTCCGTACCTGTCGGTCGCTGATGGCTACTTAATGGCCTTATCGAGCGCCGGCGCTCGGCGGATGAGTAGGAGACCGGATTCCGGTCGGAATTACCGGGCACTGCCCCCACGGGAAACGACGTGTCGATGGGAAAAACGCGCCGGAGGCGCCGGCGCAACAACCGATAAACGGCGCCGCCTTCCGCGGACCCTACCGCAGCGTCTGCTGCACGCCGCGCACGACCCGGTCCCAATCGAACGCCGGGCCGGGATCGACCTTCGCATGTGTGATGTGGTAATGCCCGAGCAGACCCTGGTAGGCGTCCAGTTGTTCGGGAGCCAGCTCGTGCGTGATCAGGCGACCGTGCGCGTCGCGTGGATAGTCCGGGCGGATCCTCGGCAAAACCCGACACAACGTCGCGGTCAGTTTGATGAGCGCGTCGTATTGGGCATCGGTAAAGTCGTACTGGTACAGCCGCCGGCCGTTGATCTCGCCCGAGAC
>JALSRY010000243.1 GCA_026984555.1 Phycisphaerae bacterium | reverse complement strand
CTGGATCTGGAAGGGTGATCCGCGTGTGGCCGCTTCGCTGACAGTGGTCGTGGATAACCCACAAGGCGCGCAACCGCTTCGGCACAGTATTCAGTTCACCGAAAAATCCCAGAGATTCGATTTGGTTGGCGAGCTGATCGAGGACGCAACGGCAGCGCCCAAGCGCTCTGCCAAGATGCATTCGTTCCGCTATGAGTATGTGGGCCGAGAAGCACGCTCCGTATCCGCCGACGGAACGCAACGGCACTTCCCGCGCGACGAGCTCGTCTCCGACGAATCGATCCTGTCGCAACTGAAGGACTCGCAGGTGTATCCCGAGATTACGTGGCTCGGGCGGGTTTATCAACGCATGCGGATCTACCGGGAGTGGTCGTTTGGTCCGCACACGGCGCTGCGCCAGCCGCAAAGGACGGACCAGCAGGCGGATTCCCTGAACCCCGACGCTACGAACCTGGGATTGGTGTTGAATCGATTGCGCCGGAAAGCCCCCGCAAAGCAGCGTATTCTGGAATACCTTCGAGAGCTCTACGATGGAATCGAGGATTACGACGACTCTGTGGAAGGTGGGACAATCCAGGTCTTTTTCCATGAGTCGGGTTTCGAGATGCCAGCAACGCGGCTTTCCGACGGAACACTGCGCTATTTGTGCCTGCTGACTATCCTCTGTCACCCCAAGCCGCCACCGCTGATTTGCATTGAAGAACCGGAACTCGGATTGCATCCTGACATAATCCCGACTCTTGCGAAGTTGTTGCGAGAAGCGTCTGAAAGAACGCAACTCATCGTAACCACACACTCAGATATTCTCGTTGACGCGCTTTCTGAAACGCCAGAGTCCGTTGTGGTCTGCGAGAAACATGAGGGGCAGACCAGTATGAAGCGGCTTGACGGCAGGAAACTGAGCAAATGGCTTGAGAAGTACCGCCTGGGCGAGTTGTGGACGAAGGGTGAAATCGGGGGGGTTCGGTGGTGAAGGTCAAACTCTACGTGGAAGGAGGTGGCGACGGGAAGGAACTGCGAATCGCCTGTAGAAGAGGATTCCACGAGTTGTGCGGCAAGGCCGGGTTCCGCCTGCGACCCGTGGCGTGCGGCAGCCGCAATGACGCATTCGACCGTTTCAAGACTGCGCTAAGTGTTGAAGATGATTACTATCCCATGCTGCTGGTCGACAGCGAGGCGGAGGTGTGCGACATCGGTAGACCATGGTCACATCTCGCCAAACAGGATGGTTGGAAAAAGCCCAGGCGCGCGAAGGATAATCAGGCGCAATTGATGGTCCAGTGCATGGAAACCTGGTGTGTGGCGGACCGCAAGGCCCTGCGCGGCTTCTTCGGACAGAAACTGCAGGAAGGCGCCTTGCCGCCGCTCGATGGCTTGGAAAGGCGATCGAAAGACGACGTTCAGCGAAAACTGAACCACGCGACTCGCAAATGTGGCGACGATCGAATGTACAAGAAAGGCAAACGCTCGTTCGAATTGATTGCGACACTTGATCCGAGTGTGCTCGAAGAGCATCTGCCGCACTTCAAGCGGCTGTGCGAGACGTTGAGGTCTTTGATGTAGAACTGCGGGCCTGAACAGAGGCGACTTCCCAGGCCAAGGATTGTGCATACGAATGGAAGACCGTGCATCCGCACGCGTTCTGGTGGAGACGGACGATGAAATACCTCGAATTCGACACCCCCGCCACCCGGCAGGCCGGCGATCTGGCCAGCGATTTCGGCCTCGAAAACCACGGCCTGACGCACCTCGACCGCGTCTTCTGGAACCTCCCCACCGAGGCGCTGGTCGAGGAAGCCGTCTTCCGCAACGAAGGAAGCCTGGTCCGCGGCGGGCCGCTGGTGGTCAGCACCGGCAAGTGGAGCGCCCGGGCCGCCGCCGACAAGTTCATCGTCCGTGAACCGGCCAACGAGGACAAAATCTGGTGGGGCGAGTACAACCGCCCGGCCAGCATGGCCACCTTCAGCAGCGTCCTGGCCCGTCTGCAAGCGTTTCTCCAGGACGAGGAGGTCTTCGTCCAGGATTGCTTCGCCGGCGCCGATCCGGAATACCGTATGCCGATCCGCGTCATCACCACGCGCGCCTGGCACAGCCATTTCGCCCGCAACATGTTCCTCACCACCGACGATCCCGATGCGCTCAAACGCCACGTCCCCGAGTTCACCCTGATCGCCGCCCCCAAGTTCAGGGTCGATCCACGCATCGACGGCACCCGCACCGATACCGCCATCATGCTCAATTTCGCCCAAAGGCTCGGAATCATCGCCAATTCCAGCTACGGCGGCGAAATCAAGAAAAGCATCTTCACCGTCATGAACTACCTGCTGCCCCTGCGCGACGTCATGGCCATGCACTGCTCGGCCAACGTCGGCGCCGCCGGCGATGTGGCCCTGTTCTTCGGCCTCTCCGGCACCGGCAAGACCACGCTCTCGGCCGACCCGCGCCGCCGGCTCATCGGCGACGACGAACACGGCTGGAGCGAGCAGGGCGTGTTCAACTTCGAGGGCGGTTGCTACGCCAAGGTCATCCGCCTCTCGGCCGAAAACGAGCCGGAAATCCACGCCACCACCCGCCGTTTCGGCACCATCCTCGAAAACGTCGTCTGGGACCGCACCTCGCGGCGGATCGACCTCGACGACGACAGCCTGACCGAGAACACCCGCGCCTCCTACCCGATCGACATGATCCCCAACGTGGTGCCCGACGGCTACGTCCGCTCCCACCCGCGCAACGTCATCTTCCTGACTTGCGACGCCCAGGGCGTCCTGCCGCCTATCGCCCGGCTCGACTCGAACCAGGCCATGTACCACTTCATCAGCGGCTACACCGCCAAGATCGCCGGCACCGAGATCGGCCTGGGCATCGAGCCGCAGATCACCTTCAGCGCCTGCTTCGGCGCCCCGTTCATGGTCCACCACCCCTTCTTCTACGCCCGGCTCCTGGCCACCAAGATGGCCAAGCACAACTGCCGCTGCTGGCTGGTCAACACCGGCTGGGTCGGCGGGCGCTTCGGCGTCGGCAAGCGGATCAGCATCCGCCACACGCGCAACCTGCTCAACGCCGCCCTCGACGGCCAGCTCGACGACGTCGAGTACCGCAAGGACAAGCTCTTCGGCTTCGAGGTGCCGCTGACCTGCCCCGAGGTGCCGCGGGACGTGCTCGAGCCGGCCAACGCCTGGGGCGACAAGGACGAATACTGGAAGACCTACGACGGCCTCGCCGCCCGCTACATCGAGAACTTCAAGCTCTTCGCCGACGGCTGCGACCCCGCGGTCCTCGCCGCCGGCCCGAAACGGTTGGCGCGCGCGTAGCGCCCACGTTCTGTTCCGGATGCGGCGGGCGGACCGCCACGGGACGAGGTCGGCACGTTACGCGATCATGAAGTGTCGGCGGATTCTGTCACGGGCGCCGGCCGAGCCACGCTCCCCGCGCGGCTTACCTGATGATGTTCAATCCTGGCAACGCCTTCTTCA
>JALSRY010000242.1 GCA_026984555.1 Phycisphaerae bacterium | reverse complement strand
GGGCGGGCGGTGAAGTAGAGACGCGGTCAGGTACCGTCCGAGCGCCGCCGGGCCGGATGCCGCTATAATACGCCGTGCAAACATTCGACGGGCCGAGTGTCATACCGGATGTCTGATGCGCGGGCGGGACGCCTGTGGTGATCGAAGCACGCATACGACTCGCTGGGTCGTGGGATGTCGGAACGCCGTACCGGACGGCGCGCCGCGGGCCGAGCGGTTGGGAAGGTGGAGGGTTCATGCGCGAAACGACAAGTGCGGTGGTACTCGTAGTATGTCTGATGGCGGGCGGATGCGCGCCGAACCGTTTTGTGGACGGTGTTCGGTATACGGCGGAACGCTACGGTGTTCGCAGCGCGGCGACGATGGAAGCGGCCGGGCGCGGATACCTGCGGTTCGATCACGCTCTCCTGTCGGACCTCGACGACGCCTTGGCGATGGATGACGAGCGAGCGATGCGCCAAGCCGCGGTGACGGTACTGCAAGATGCGCACCGCCGAGCGGTCGGCGCCGCGGACGGGGAAATCGAGCGAATGCCGCCGGCCGGCCTGGACGAGCTCGTGCGCCGATATCACTTTTCCGACGCGCCGACGGAGGCGGCCGCGCGGCGGGAGTTTCTGAAGGAGCAGTTCGTCGCTCGCTCGCGAGCGGCACTGGCAGCGGATGTTGCCAGTGTCGAGCAGGCGCGGAGTGTGGACGAGATTCGCCGGTTGTTGCGGAACATTCGTCGTGCCGTGGAACCGCCTGCCGGCGACCGCGGCAAAGTCGCCCGGGCGCTTCTGGCGGCACCGCTGTTTCTGCCCGCGACGATCGGGGCGGAGATTGCGGACGCGGAGGCCGTGGCGCGTGAAACGACGGCGGACTTCGAGCGGGTGATCTTGTACGAGCCGGAGGAGGCGGTGGGTGCGGCTCGGCCGGCGAACCTCGCTGCGGCGCCGGTTGCTGTGCTCGCCGGCTGGTATGCCCCGGTATTCGTACAGCAGGTGAACCCGGAGGCGCACTACGCCGCGGAAGACGATCGGATCGGGCGCGTGTACCTCACGGGAACGCCCGAGCGCATCGGGGTTCGCATCGACGTGTCCTCTCCGGTCGTCTACTGGACCCATCGCGAGGCCAAGATCGGGCCGCGACGTTATGACCAGTTCGTGTACGTGGCGTGGTATCCGCGGCGTCCGGCGATGTCGGAGAACGATCCCGCCGCCGGCGAAATCGACGGTGTCGTGGTTCGGATCACGCTCGATCGGTACCGCCGCCCCGCGGTGTACGAGTTCGTCCGCAGTTGCGGGTGCTACCATACGCTGTGGGTGGCGGAGTTCGTCGAGGCGGCGGCCCGGCGTGACTACGGCCCCCCGCATGAGGGGCAGCGGTACGTGGTCGAGCGACCGGCCGGCGGCCGCGGCCTGTTTCTGCCTGAGCTGGTACGTGATGACGGCACCGCGCCCACCCGGCCGGCGACCTTCGTCAGTGCGGGCTACCACCTGCTGATGGCGGTTCGTCCGTTTCGCGATGACGCACTGCCGGGCGAGGTGCTGGCTCGAAAACGCTACCGCCTCGAACCCTACGAGAACCTGACGCACCTGCCGTTGGGTGACGGCGTGGCCAGCATGTTCGGCAGCGACGGCCTGGTGCATCATGCCGGGCGGGCCGAGGGCTGGCTGCTTGCGCCCACGGGCATGCTCAGCGCGGGTCAGCCGCGTCAGTTGGGCACGATGAAGATTCGTCTGGACGCCTACGATTACGACGATCCGCGCCTCCTGGAGCAGACCCTGCGGCTGCCGCGCGGTTTCTGAACGTCGCGGGCGGACCGGGGGGCTGCCCCCGGGTACGGGAACCCGTGGGGGTGCCGCGCCAGATAATGGGTTGCCGCGTCGTGAGCCACCACCACGCACGCAACAGGATTCCGATGACCAGGACTACCGAAACGGGGTAGAGCAGCAGGTGGCGTCGCGTGCAATGACACAAGCCCCACAGACGATAGCTGACCGAGTAGACGGCGACGCAATGCGTCCAAAGCAGCACCATCAGCGTTGCGTGCAGTGTGGCTGGTGGCCAGCCGTGGGCCAGTACCGCCAGGGCGGCCAGCGGTGCGCCGATGCTCGGCAACAACGAACCGCCGACCAGCGAGACCACGCTCGCGAGGAGTTTCCAGCGGCGTTGCAAGGCGCCGGCGAAAATGCGCGCCCAGCCGTTCCAGATTTCGCGAAACGACCTGTACATGCGCACGCTGGCGATGCCGGGCCCGAGCGCGCTGCGCAATCGCAACCCGGCCTGCTTGGCGTGCGTGGCGAGGGGGATATCTTCGAGCACGGTATTTCGCGCGCACGCGTGGCCGCCCATGCGCTCGTAGGCCTGCCGCCGCACCAGGATGAACTGGCCGTTGGCGAACGCGAGCGACGAGCGGGGATGATTCGTGCGCAGGGGTGGATACCAGTACAGGATGAGGGCTCCGCACAGGGGGATGAGCATGTGCTCCCAGAAGGTGCGGTGGTCCGCCGCCAACCACAACGACAGAAAATCGATGTCGTGCCGACATGCGTACCCGATCGCGCCCGCCACGCCGCCGGGAGCGAACCGGCAGTCCGCATCGGCGAACAGCAACCACTCGGCGGATGCCACCGCCGCACCGTGCATACACGCATGGGCCTTGCCGGCCCAACCCGCCGGCAGTGTATCGACGCGCTCGATACGCAGACGCGGATCATCGCCGAGGACGTTCCGGGCCACTTCCGCCGTGCCGTCGTCCGAGCGATCGTCAACCACGATGATCTCGCTGACGGCGCCGCCCTGGTCGCGCAGGCTGCGGAGGCAATCGCTGATGCGGTCCCGCTCGTTGCGTGCGGGAATGATGACGGAGACGCGCGCCGGAGCGGAATCCGTGGAGGCGGGCTCCACGTAGAGATCCAGGGGACGCACGAGGGAAATCAGCACGTGACGCAGCCACCATCCGGCGACCACGAGGGCGTACCCGCCGGTTACGATCCACGAGAGCATCTCGGATATTTCCACGGATTACACCATGTCGGTATGCTGGGGCTCGGTCGGCGTTCGGGGCGGCACCGATGGCATCATACGACGGGGCGGGTGCATTGAGAACCATGCGCGATCAACACAAGTCCTGGGTCTTGTTGACGGGGGTGACGGGGTTCCTGGGGCCGGCACTGGCGCACGAGCTGCTCGGGCGTGGTCACCGGGTGGCGTGTCTCGTGCGCGCCACGACGCCGGCGGACGCACGGCGCCGAGTCGTGCGGGCGCTGCGGAGCTGGACCGAAGATGTCGAGCACCTGCTCGAAACCGGCCGGTTGATCGCCCTGCGGGGGGATGTGCACAAGGCGGGGGCCGGTCTGGATGCGCGGGTGCGGGCGAGCCTGTGCGGCCGCGTCAGGGCGCTGGTCCATGCCGCTGGCAACACGGACTTCCGCGGCACCAGCGACGGCGAGCCTCACCGGACGAACGTGGACGGCACGCGGTCCGTTCTGGATCTCGCGTGTGCGCTTC
>JALSRY010000241.1 GCA_026984555.1 Phycisphaerae bacterium | reverse complement strand
TCCGCCGGTGATGGCGGCACCGGTTCCACTGCACCCGGCGAGAAGCATCAGAGTGCCCGAGAACAACACCAGCGCGGCTACTGTCGATTTGAGCATGCGAGGGCTCCTTTCGAATTCATGCGAATTGCTCGCGACATTCTCGAAACGGACGGCCGGTCATCGGTGATGCGCGGGGGCGTCGGCCCACGCTCAGCGCGCAGTACCCCGCGGCTCGCAACCGCAGCTACCCGGCCACGACCGCCCACGTCGGGCGGCCAGACCATCCTACAGCGATCATTATCGGCCAGGTCGGTCAGCCGGCTTTCCACGGAAATGCAGGAAACACCCGCGCGGCACAGATCGGCGACACGAACCGCGACCCGGATCAGCACTCGGGATCGACCGGCCGATCGCCGATGCCCTCAGGAACGGGTGGCAGCGTGCGGCTCTCGGGTACGTCGAGTCCCTTGAGGCCGATCACGCCCGGTGCCGGCAGGTTACGGTACCAGAACACGTACAGGCCCGCGAGCCCGGCGAGAAAAACGCCCAGCGTCCCCCAGAACGCCCGGTAGTTCCCGATCAGCAGGAGCATGGGGAAAAGGAAGAGCGAGACCTGCCAGATCAGCGCGAACGGGATCGCCAGGATATCGTTGACATGCTCGCGTGTGGTCAGCCGGCGCAACTCGGGCGAGAGTTTGCGCTTGAGCGGCCCCCAAACGCCGAAGGGTCGCGTCGTCATATAGAAGTATTCGAGCACCTTGGGGTCGTCGGGTTTGCTCAGGTACGTACCGACGACGCTGCCGACGAGCCCGACCGCGGTGAGGTAGAGGAACTGCAACCGCTCGTCGAGCTCGGGCCAGAGCAGTCGCTGCACGACGGCACCGAAGATGCCCGTCAGTGTCCCGACGATCACCCCGCCCGAGTTGAACCGCCACCAGAAAAACTTGAGCATGCCGGGCACGAGCAGCCCCGCGCCCAACCCCATCGTGAGCCAGCCCCAGATGTCGTTGATACTCGACGACGTGTTGCCCAGCGCCAGCCCGAGCACGATGACGACGACGATGTACACATACGTCGCCAGCATCATTTCGCGCGTACTGGCCCGCGGCCGCCAATAACGCTGGTAGATGTCCTTCGTGAAGAACCCCGCGCTGGCGTTCATGCCCGAATCGAACGTGGACATCGACGCCGCGATCAGCGCAACCAACAGCAAGCCGCGCAGCCCCATGGGAATATCGAACAGCAAGACGGCGGGCAAGATGCGCTCCGGGTTGATTCCACCCTCGTAACCCAGCAGCTTGAGCTTGGTCGGCCATTGCTCGCCCAGTTTCCGCTGGATCGTGGCGACCACGGGGCGGTGGCGGTCGGGATGGTTGATGATGTCCGCCACCCATTCATCCCAACGCGACTTGGGCAGCAGCGTGGTCTGGATTTCCTCGTTTTCCCGGCGAATACGGTCGAGCGCCGGCCGCCACGCCGCCCCCAACGCCGACCGGAATCCCGCGACCAGACTTGGATACTGCTCCGGCGCGGCGAGCACGTCGGGAATCGTCGTGTTCCACCGGCTGCGAGGCAACACGCGCTCGACCGCGCGGTGGGCCTGGAGGTCGAAGTGTCGATTGGGGGCGGTTTCATGAAGGAGGTACTGCTTGATCGCGATTTCGGAATCCTTGAGCACGCTGCGATCGGGAAACTTCTCGTGGACGAGGAACAGGCCGAGAATCGCGAACCCCATCATCATCGGCCAGCGGCACATCATCAGGCAGGTCCACAGGAACGTGAGTTTGCCGCACTCGCGCTCGTCGCGGGCGCCGAAGTACTTGGGGTCGGCGCCGCAACCCACCCCCCCGAGCAGGTTCTTGATGAGATAGAACAGCGCGAACGCGATCAGGGCCGAATACTGCGTGTAGCCCTCGGGCATCGAGGTTTTCCACTGGGGGGCGGCGGTGGTCCACTGCGTGCTGCCGGTGATCTGCTTCGCGAGGTGGGCCAACGACTCGGTGTGCTGGTCGACCCGCTGCCAGGCCATGATCGAGATCGTGATGACGGCGATGAGGATGATCCCCGATTGGAATATGTCCGTGTACACGACGCCGTAGAAGCCCGAGGCCATCGTGTAGATCATCGCGACGCCGATCAGCAGGATGGCACACGTCAGCGGCGAAAAAGGCAGGAACATCGAGAGAAACAGGCCGACGCCTTTCGACAGGTACGCGACCGCGGCGACGGCGCCGATCATGGCCGTGATGGCGGTGACGATACGGGCAAACTGGCCGCCGGCGCTCTCTCCGAAGCGATAAATCATCCACTGGGCGCCGGTGATGCAGTTCGAGCGCCGATGCCACTTGCCGGCGAAGATGAGCGTGATGACGAGAATCAGCACGGCGCCGCCACGAAACTCGATGAACAGGCCACGCGGCCCCAGCATGAACAGGAACGAAACGATCAGCATCGTTCCCGTGATGTCCAGGAACGAGGCCATGCCCGAAATTCCCAGCGCCCACCACGGCAGTTGACGACCGCCGAGAAAGTAATCCTCGAGGCTCGCGGAGGCTTTTCTCGTGAGGTAGAAGCCGAGCACCAGCAGGACGGCGAAATAGAACGCGATGACGGTATAATCGAAAGCGTTGAGGTAGCTCACGGGCACATCCTCGAATCGGCAACTACCCGTTTATACAGCATTTGCTCGGATTCTCCAAGACTACGACCGAAATCTACCACCAGAGCGAACGCCACGTGCAGGCTGCGGGCAGAACGCGATCAGAAGGAAACCTGAACGCTTGCGAAACACGCCGAATATGCATTATCGGACGACATGCGTCGATTTCTGCTGGCAAAACCGTTGTCGAACCGCATCACGCACTGTACGATAATGAGCGAATGATGCGCGATTCCAGCATTGTTCTGATTGAATTCTGTCGATAACCTCTCACCAGAAGGGTGGCAGACCATGCGGTCCGCAGACAGACAATCGCAGATCAGCACGTTCCTCGCCGAACGCGGCTACGCCTCGCTCAACGACCTCGTCGCCCGTTTCGGCGTGTCCGTCTCCACCATCCGCCGAGATCTCGACGAGATGCAGCGCCGCGGCATCGTCAGACGAACGCACGGCGGCGCGTTCCACATCGAGGCCCGAGAACACCCGCTCGACTACCACCTCCGGGAGGAACGGTTTACCGTCGAAAAGGAGACCATCGGGGAGTGTGCCGCCTCGCTGGTGCAGGACGGCGAAGCAATCCTGCTCGACGGCGGAACCACGACCTTCCAGGTCGGACGGTTCCTCCGCGGACGCTCGCTCCAGGTCGTCACCAACTCCCTCCCGGTCGCCAAGCTCCTCGGCACCACCCTCGACACCGAAGTCATCTTTCTCGGTGGCACCATCATGCCACGCACCGGCGTGACCGTCGGCCGTTACGCCGAGGAAATGCTCCGCTCGCTGCGCGTCAGCAAGGCCATCATGGGGGTTGCCGGCATCACGCAAGAGGGGCTTTTCAACGCCAATCTGCTCATGGTCGAAC
>JALSRY010000240.1 GCA_026984555.1 Phycisphaerae bacterium | reverse complement strand
CGTCCCGCGGAAACTCGCACGCGGTGCGGACGCGACGCCTCCCTTCATTCTTGCGGTCGGCGCTAGCAAGATCAATGCCATTTTCCCGCCCCCCCGGGCGAGAAAACCGGAAAACCGCTTGCCTGCATCCCCCGAGGCCCGCGTTGGCGGGTATAGTGTGTCACGGGCGGTGCGGCACGGGCCAAGGCCGCCCCGACCGGGACGTGGTTCCCCTAGAAAGCGCAGCACCCATGCGAATCCTGCTCATCGGCGACGTTGTCGGACGCCCCGGCAAACACGCCTGCTCACAGGTCATTCCCCGACTCAGGAAAGAGAGAAACATCGATTGCGTGGTGGCCAACGCCGAAAACGCGGCCGCCGGCAGCGGCATGACGCCCCAGATGTTCAACAAACTGCGACACCAGGGCGTCGATTGTTGCACGATGGGCGACCATATTTATCGGCGACGCGAGCTGATTCCGGTGCTCGAATCGTCGGATCGCATCGTCAAGCCCGCCAATTTGCCGCGCGAGGCCGCGGGGCGGGAGTTCGCGCTGGTGGGGTTGCCCAGCGGGGTGCGGATCGCGGTGTTTTCGCTGCTCGGCCGGACGGGCATGAACGTGCGGACCGATTGTCCGTTCCACGCCGCCGACCGCGTGTTGGCACAAATCCCCCGAGAGGTGAAACTGATCGTCGTGGACATGCACGCCGAGACCACCAGCGAGAAAATCGCGCTGGGCTGGTATCTCAACGGGCGCGTCACCGCCGTCGTCGGAACGCACACCCACGTCCAGACCGCCGACGAACGAATCCTGCCGGCGGGAACGGCGTATATCACCGACCTCGGCATGACCGGCCCCTACGACTCCGTGCTCGGACGCAACAAGGACCGCGTCATCAAGTCGTTGTACACCGGCATGCCGCACCCCTACGACGTGGCCACCGGCGACGTGCGGCTGGCGGGCGTGATCGTCGATGCCGACCCGGCAACCGGCCGCGCGACCGCCATCGAACGCATCTGCGTCGCGGACGAGCCCGAATCCTGACGGGACCGCCGGGGCGCCCGCGATTCGGCCGGCGGCGTTGCCCCCCGTGACTTCCCCTCGATACACTTCCACCATGAGCAAACCAGACCCTGCGGTGGTGCTTCTTTCAGGCGGCCTCGACAGCGCGACGGCACTGGCCATCGCGATCGACGAGGGATTCGCGCCGATCGCCCTGAGCTTCCGCTATGGCCAGCGCCACGCGGTGGAAATCGACGCCGCTCGGCCGACCATCTCAAAAAGGGGTGTGACCAAACATGTCGACAACCGGCGTGCACGTACCTTCGCGGGAAGCGACTTGTCACGGACGCAGATCGTTGTCTGCCGTGGTGCGACACGGTGTTCCCGAGCGAGGCGACGCTCTGTAAGAGCCGATTGCGCTAAGTACGTCATAATGTGCTTGACATAAAACAAAATGGGTGTACGATCATGTGGCAACCATGGGGTTTCTGGTCGGCAAAGACCGGATGCGCATCCGGCCAACGCGGCCTTGCATCGATTCGGGAGAGACATCACGATAAACCGGCATACGTTGTGGCGAAAAGGCTTATTGTGGTCCGGCGTCGCCATCTTGGCGGTCGTCGGGGCGATGCTGGCATTCAAGCCCGGTCCGGCGGTTGCTGACGGCCCGGTCGGCGGTGTTCCGGTGGCGCCCCCGCCAACGCCTCTGCCGAGTGTAATCGTCTATCAGCCGGTCTCCGACCTGCCGGAGTGGGTTCCCTCCGACGACGAAGCGCTCGCCACCACGGAGGCCGAGTTTCAGTCGCTGCTCCAACAGTACGCCGACCTCCCTGGTTTCCGAGGCACGATCATCGTGACCGACGATCCCAACACGACCGAAACGTGGCCGCCGGTGGATACTGGAGTAACGCATCTGCGCATCCGTTTTCGCGATGTGGCGTACTACAACAATGTTTGGGTTCCGCAACTGGATGATGGATGGATTCCGGGATTTGCGGACGGACAGCAGGCTAATTCGACTCCAGCGGCAACCGAGACACTGTATGACTTGGACGTCTGGCAGATTACGGATGAGGATTCCGCAAAGATTGTTACTGCGCGTGTGCGAGCGTCAGACGGTGCAATCGGGTTCGTCTCGCAAAGGATCCTTCCCCACCAGTCAGAGATCTTCAATGATGGTCGAATGGCTGACCATTGTCCCAATGCGGGTAGGTGGTGGTGGTTTTGCTGTCTCACTCAGGAGCTGAATTGCAAGGTAGCCCACTGGGTCTTGGGCCCATATTGGGGTCCCCTTGTTTGCGGTGACTGTGATCAGTGCGCGGATCTATGTTGGGATTGCCTGGTTGATGATCCGTGTCACACTTGTGATCTCTGTGGCCTGAGTTGGTTTCTGAGATGGTGGTTCGGTAATTGATTGCTCGTAGCATTTGCGGAGTTGGATTGTGATCAGACATATTGAGTTCCGCGCCGTATTCGCCGTATTCTTGGCTCAACTCGCGCTCCTGCCGATACTGGGTTGTGCGGGAGTCCCGTTCCTGGCGACGACGCCGGAAGTTCCGGACATACTGCGTCAATTGGTGGACAACCCCGACGTGTTTGATTCTTCGACCACGGAAGCTTTGCACGATGTCGCGCCCGGCGACGTGGTTGACGACTTGCACGGTCTGTCTGGTTGCTGGGGTATCGTGGTGACGCCACGGGATGCGAAACGGCCGATCACGGTCTACCAAGTCTATCAGTTTGTTCCTGAAGCACACGCCTTTACAAACTGGCTGTTCTTTAGGGACAGCCAAGGCGTGTCTGGCTTTGTTTTCGTGGAAACGGGAACCTACCAAGTGCTCGATGAATCGCGGATTTCTCTATCGAGAGAGAAGACTTGGGCGACGGATCCGTTTAGCGGCGATCTCGTGGAGATCCCGGCATCATCACTCAGCCGAACCGCCCTCGTCACGTTGCGCGGCGAGTACATGATGTTGTTCGATCATACGGAGAATCCCATGGACATCAGCGACAGGGAACAGCCTCCGGTTTTTCGACGTTTTGACTGCGTCGAGTAGAATGGTAGGGTGCGGCTTGCCGCACCAACCTCGATGGGCGCGTCGGTGAATGCCCACCCGCGCCTGGGGCCGCGTGAGGGCATGCTACCCAGAATAGTCCCACCGCGAACGTGACGTCGCTGCAAATCTTCGCAAGAAAAGCAAGATTCTAAGGAGGTAGTGTCAATTCCTGTGTAAACTGGTCTTGGGGCATCCGTCCCATTGGCGCTGTCACGCCACTTGGGTTTTCAGGTTCTTTGTGGTCTTCGTCGTTTTTACCAATTCAACTTGGCTGCACAGGTGGGCGCAAGTCAGGCGACGCCAGTTGTGGCTCAGTCGCCACAACACCTGATGCACCAGGCGCAGCCCCTCTTGGTCTTCTTGAACCGCTTGGCTGCATTCGTACGCAGCTGCACGCCGGCCTGCTCGGCGGTGCGGCACGGGCCAAGGCCGCCCCGACCGGGACGTGGTTCCCCTAG
>JALSRY010000239.1 GCA_026984555.1 Phycisphaerae bacterium | reverse complement strand
TGTGGTTCAAGGACGCGATCATCTACGAGCTTCACGTTCGCGCGTTTTTCGACAGCAATGGCAACGGCATGGGGGATTTTCGGGGGCTGACCGAGAAGCTCGATTACCTCCAGGAGTTGGGGGTGACGGCGTTGTGGCTGCTGCCGTTTTATCCGTCGCCGTGGAAAGACGACGGATATGACATATCGGACTATACGTCGATTCATCCGGCGTACGGGACGCTGCGTGATTTTCGGCATTTCTTGCGCGAGGCGCACGAGCGTGGGCTGCGGGTGATTACGGAGCTCGTGCTGAATCACACGTCGGATCAGCACCCGTGGTTTCAGCAGAGTCGTCGGGCGGCGGCGGGGTCGCGTTGGCGCGATTACTACGTCTGGAGCGATCGTCCCGACCGTTATCGCGACGCGCGCATCATTTTCAAGGATTTCGAATCGGCCAACTGGTCGTGGGATCCGGTGGCGCAGGCGTATTATTGGCACCGCTTCTACTCGCACCAGCCAGACCTGAACTACGACAACCCGCAAGTACGGGAGGAGATGTTCAAGGTCGTCGATCACTGGTTGAAGATGTCGGTGGACGGCTTGCGGCTGGATGCGGTTCCCTACCTGTTCGAGCGCGAGGGCACGAGCTGCGAGAACCTGCCGGAGACGCACGCGTTTCTCAAGGAGCTTCGCGCGCACGTAGACGGTCATTTCCGCAATCGCATGTTGCTGGCGGAGGCGAACCAATGGCCCGAAGACGCGGTCGCGTATTTCGGGCAAGGCGATGAGTGTCACATGGCGTTCCACTTTCCGCTGATGCCGCGGCTGTTCATGGCGATTCGGCAGGAGGACAGCGTTCCGATCGTGGACACGTTCGAGCACACGCCGGCGATTCCGGAAAACTGCCAGTGGGCGCTTTTCCTGCGCAACCACGACGAATTGACGCTCGAGATGGTGACCGATGCCGAGCGTGACTACATGTACGGCGCGTACGCCCGCGACCCGGAGGCGCGGGTCAACCTGGGCATCCGCCGCCGGCTGGCGCCTTTGCTGGAGAACAATCGGCGGAAGATCGAGCTGATGAACACGCTGTTGTTCTCGTTGCCGGGCACGCCGGTGTTGTACTATGGCGACGAGATCGGGATGGGGGACAACATCTACCTGGGCGATCGCAATGGTGTGCGCACGCCGATGCAGTGGAGTGCCGACCGCAACGCGGGTTTCTCGCGGGCCAATCCGCAGCGGCTCTACCTGCCGGTCATCATCGATCCGGAATACCACTACGAGTCGGTCAATGTCGAGGCGCAACAGAGCAATCCGCATTCGCTGCTGAGCTGGATGAAGCGGCTGATCGCGATGCGCAAGCACTACCGCGTTTTCGGTCGGGGCACGATCGAGTTCGTGCAGACCGACAACCGCAAGGTGCTGGTGTTCCTGCGGCGTTACGAAGGCGAGTGCATCATGGTTGTCGCGAATCTCTCGCGTTTCGTGCAATACGTGCAGTTGCATTTGCCCGAGATGCGCGGCGTGACGCCGGTGGAGATCTTCGGCGGGACACGTTTTCCGATGATCGGCGATTTGCCGTACTTTCTGACGCTGGGGCCGCATGCGTGTTACTGGTTCCTTCTGGAGCAGGTTTGTCCGCTGGTGATCGAGGGTCGGCGGGCGAGTTACCAGGCGCCGCAACTGAGCGTTTCGACGATTTGGGAGGAGGTGCTTCACGACCGATCGCGGGAGACACTCGAGGCGGTGATGCCGGCGTTTCTGAAATGGAGCGAGTGGTTCCGGCGCAAGCACCGGGACATTCGCTCGGTGCGTTTCCTGGACACGATTCCGATCGGGCTGAACGGGATGCGGGCGTGTGACGTACTGCTCCAGGTGAACTATGTGCAGGGCGAGCCGGAGATGTACCTGTTGCCGTTGGCGTTCGCGACGGGAGAAAAGGCGGCCTCGCTTCGGGAGAACAACCCGAGCACCATTCTGGCGGAGGTTCACGTAGACGATTTCGATGTGGACGGGGTGCTTTTCGACGCGGCGTACGACGAAGACTACGCCATCATGATCCTGAACGCGATGCGGCAGCGCAAGCGGTTGCGGGGGGGGTCGGGGACGCTGGTGGCGTCGGTGGCGCGTGATTTTCGCCCGATGCTGCGTAACGCCAAGACGTTGCCGCACCCGGTTCCGCATCGCGTTACGCAGCGCAACGCGTCGGTCGTTTTCGGGGAAGAGTACATTCTCAAGAACCTGCGGCGTGTGCAGAGCGGGGTCAACGTCGAAGTGGAGATGGGGCGGTATCTGGCGGAGCGTCGCGATTTCGCGCATGTCGCGCGCGTGGCGGGAACGGTCGAGTACCACCGCCGCAACGAAGAGCCGATCACGACTGCGCTGTTGCACACGTATGTGCCCAACGAAGGCGACGCTTGGGGGCACACGCTGGATGCCGTAGGCGACTACCTCGAAGAGGCGCTTGCGCACGTCGATCAGATCGAGCAGCTCGCGCCGCCGACGGATGACCCGCTCGCCTTGGCCGAGGGTGAGATTCCGGCGCACGTCGCGCGTGTGCTGGGGGCGTATCTCGAATCGGTTCGGCTGCTGGCACGGCGAACGGGGCAGATGCACCTGGCGCTGGCGGCCAGCGAGGGGGATCCGGCGTTCGACCCGGAACCGCTGACGGATTTCCACCGCAAGGCGTTGTCGCACGCGATCAATGCCGCCGTGCGGCACGCGCTCGACCGGCTGCTCAAGCAGTACGAGGAGTTGCCGGGCGAGGCTCGGGAGCCGGCGCGGTATGTCCTGGGGCGCCGCGGGGAGCTGTGCGACATTCCCAAGCCGCTGCGCGAGCGGTCGATGAGGGCGAAACGGATCCGCTGCCACGGGTTTTATCACCTGCGGCAGGTGCTCTTTACGGGCAACGATTTTGTCATCATCGATTTCGAGGGTGAACCGGGCCGACGGCTGGGGGAACGGCGGCTCAAGCATTCGCCGTTGCGGGACGTGGCGAGCATGTTGCGTTCGTTTCACTACGCCGCCACCGCGTCGTTGGCGACGCGCACGAGCGACGTACCCACCGATCACGACGAGTTGGCGTGGCTTCGGCCGGCGGCGTTGTTCTGGCAGACGTGGGTGTCGGCCGCGTTTCTGCGGTCCTACCTGGACACGCTGGGCGAGTCGGACCTGTTACCGCCAGAGCGTGAGGATACGCGGCTGTTGCTGCGTTGCTACCTGCTGGAAACGTGCGTCAGCGAGTTGAACTACGAGTTGGATCAGCATCGCGAGCAGCTTCGCACCCCGCTGGAGGGATTGGTGCGTTTGCTCGAAGGGGAATAGGCGGGGGTTCAGGCGTCGTCGCCGGCGTTGGTCAGCATTTGCCGGACGTTCGCAAGCAGGTCGATCAGCCGGGCGGGTTCCCACGGTTTGGGCAGGACATCGATCGCGCCGAGGTGCCGGCACCGGGCTTGTGTTTCGTGCTGGCGGTCGGAGGTGATGACGATGGTGGGGATGTCGATATGACGAGCGATGA
>JALSRY010000238.1 GCA_026984555.1 Phycisphaerae bacterium | reverse complement strand
AGTAGTAGCCGCTGAACACGGTCGCCGCCCAGATCGAATCACCGATACGTTCTTGGACAGCGGTGGGATGCAGTGTGCCGTTGGCGAGGTCGGCGCTGGCGTAGCGCACCCCGCGAACCCGTTGCAGCGACATCGCCTGCGGACTGGCCAGCACGGTCCCGGTTGTGGCGCAAGCTGCTACGATAAGCCATACGCGTTTCATGGTCGTGACTCCCTTCCTTGCGAAAAAATGTTGTTCCCGACATGGTCCGTTGGAGTGGCTTGGCCCATCTCGGCAGCCTGCGGAACTACCATCCGGGACAGACGTGTGCACGCCGTCCCCACCTGCCCGCACCAGTGCATTCTTTCAGGTGTTCGTTTTCGGTGCAACAAAAAAAAAGACGCCGCGGGAGAATCAACTCCCGCGGCGTGAATGTGCTTGAGACTCAACTACGGCTGCGATTAGTTGCAGTCGTCGTTGTACTGACCGAGCATGGTCGCCAGGTCGGCGAGGTCGACGTCACCGTCGTTACCTTCGAGGTCACCCTGGTTGTGGGTGGCGCCGGAGGTGGTGCCGTAGTTGCCCAGCAGAACCGCGAGGTCGGCCAGGTTGACGATGCAGTCAGCCGAACCGTCGATGTCGGCCGTGCAGAAGTTGCCGGAGGCACCGGGATTCGGGCAGCCGCCGCCGCCACCATTGGCTTCGCCGAACAGCTCCATGTAGAACTGCGCGAACGGATCGCCGCCGAACCAGTAGGTGGCGACATAGGTGAAGTCGGTGTTGGGATCGTTCGGATCGACGGGCTCGAACGCGTCGAACGCATCTTCCATGCCGGCACCCTGGCCAGGAACGTTGGGATCACCGGAGATGAACGGACCGGTGACGGTGCCCATGCTGTTCGGGAACCAGTAGGTGTAGCTGAAATCGGTCAGGCCGTCGCCGTCGAGGTCGTTGCCGGTGATGTCGAACGAGAAGCCGGCGGCTTCCAGGTCAACCGTGACGAGCCAGCCAGCGTAGCTGGGCGGCGGAACGTTGGGATCGCCACCGGGGAGCCCGGTCACGATGAAGCCGGCCAGACCCGTGCGGGTGCCGGTGTTGAAGCCGTTGTCGTCAGCGTAGAAGATGTTGACGCAGTCGATGGTGTGGTCGGTGACGCCGGTCGCATACGCGAAGGCGTAGCCGCCCACGCGCGACATATCGGCGATGTCGCCCCAATCGAGCGCCAGCCAACCCAGGCCGTTGGCGCCGGCGTCCATATTGGGCCAGAAGTAACCGCTGTCCGCGGTGGCGGCCCAGATCGAGGCGCCAATGCGTGTCTGCGTCGGCGTAACGGTCGCCTGGCCCGTGGCCAGATCGTAGCTGACGTAGTGCACGCCGCGAACCTGCTGGACCGGCAGAGCCTGCGGACCAGCAAAGACAGGTGCGGCAATCGCGCAGATCGCCGCGACAATGAGTACGCGCTTCATAAGTTTGACCTCCCTTGCAAGAAAGTTTTGCGGAAACCGCAACGTTTCGGTCGGTCTAAGCAGCCCCGTTCCCACTTCTCTCCGGGCTCCTAAACCTCCCACAGTGAAACAGAACAACTACCCGAATCCGCGAGGTACCGAATTCGACCGTCGTTGCCTTTCGAGGATGGATTGACGGTGTCCTTGGGTACCAAGCAGCTTTTCCACATGTCCACGGCTCTTGCGGGTCCACGCCCGCTACGCGCCTGAAATCGGCAAGGAGATAACGACGAAATGTGCCTCCTTAACCTCCCTCTACCGTTTACTTACGTTAGTGGATCGAACAGGCCATGTCAAGACTCGTTTTCAAACCCGGGCCGACCGCACAAGGTGCGCAACCGCTCCCGAACACAACGGGTGATAATATCGCACCAGAAGCGTCTCCAAACGCCGACCAACCCCCCCAACGACCCATAACCACGCCTCCGCCGAACCCGGATTCCACGCTCCAAAGCCGCCAACCCCGTTGTGGTTTCCAGCCGCAATCGCCAACAAACGGACGTTTTTCCGCCGCCCCGCCCGCCGATCACCCCTCGAAGCTTTGCGCTGACGTGAGTTCGTCTGGCGCAGTCGGCAACGCCGCGGAAAGAACCTCCGGCGACCCGGCCTCTCGCACGCAGATCGTGTGCTCGATGCGTATGCCCCCGAAACGCTGCGCGAGTAGCTCGTCGACCAACGGCTGGTTGACCGCGTCTTTCACCGGATCCACCAACGCCGAGCACCGCCACACAGCCGGCACGAAATAGATCCCCGGTTCGATCGTCACACACATGCCCGCTTGGAGGTCACGGTCGAGTCGCAGAAAGCGGTTGCCGAACTCGGTTCGTCGCGAACGTCCTGGGGCGTAGCCGGCCAGGTCCCCGAAGTCCTCCATGTCGTGTACGTCGAGTCCAATCAGGTGGCCGACGCCGTGGGGGAAGAACAGCGCATGGGCCGTCCGCTCGCGGAGGCTGGTCGGTTCGCCACGCAGCAGCCCGACCTCGACCAGGCCTTCGCAGATCCTCAGTGCCGCGAGGTCGTGTACGTCGCGATAGCGTACACCGGCGCGGCACGCCTCGACGGCATCGTCGAGCGCTCGGCGGACGGTTTCGTACAGGTCCAACTGCATTTGTGACCATGTCCCGCCGACCGGCCAGGTGCGGGTGATGTCGCTGGCATAGCCCCCGGGCTCTTCGGCGCCGGCGTCGCAGAGCAGTAACTGCCCCTCGCGCATGAGGTTGTGATGGCCACAGGCGTGCAAGACTTCGCCACGGACCGTGATGATCGGGCTGAACGACACCCGGCACTCGTGCTTGTGCAACACGTGCATGAACGCGGCCATCACGTCGGCCTCACGTACACCGGGGCGGGTAGCGGCCAAGGCTGCCCGGTGGGCTTCCATGCACACCGTGGCACTCCGCCGCATCGCCGCCAGCTCGTGCTTGTCCTTCACCAGCCGCAGGTCGATGATCGCACGCAGTTCGTCGTCGCTGGGCGGGGCCAACCCGAGTGTGCGAACCCGCTCGATCGTTTCCACACAAGGGGGGGCCACCGCGGGGGTCTCGCGACCGGCCAACAAGCTGGCGAGGGCGTCCGCGTCGGCGATGCGCCTGACCTCCAGCCCGGCCGTCGCTGCCAGGTCGGCATCGGTGGGGGCCTCGCCCATCCAGAGCGCGTCATCAGGGCCGGGTGGGGGGCGTAGCAGCGTGCAGCCCGCATTGCCGTCGCTGTCCGGTTCGATCAGCAAGACCGCGTGTTCGATGGGCGGTCCACCGAAGTAGAGGTACGTGCTGCCCGCGCGAAATTCGTGCGGGTTGCTGGCGTAGTTGCGGGCCGGTGCGTGACCGGCAAAAACCGCCAGCGGGCGTGACAGACGCGTCGCGAGCGCTCGCCGTCGGTTGCGGTATACGTCGGCAGGAACGGTCGTTGCTGCGAATGGCGTTTCCGACATGCTGGATACCTCATGCTGTAGGCGAAGCCTGTTCGGGTCCGGAGCTGCCGCGACCCGAATGGGAGCGGCTCGCGGGGGGGGGACCAC
>JALSRY010000237.1 GCA_026984555.1 Phycisphaerae bacterium | reverse complement strand
CACTGCCTGGGCTGCACCGCCGGCACCGGCTCCTCCTGCGGAGGTGCGTTGTTATGAACACCGAAATCGTCTCCCCGAATGCGAGTATACCCATGAGCGCAACGCTCCCACCGGCCAACCGCCACAATCAACCAACGGCAAACCAAGGCCGGCTGCGCGTGACGATGACCTGGGTTTGGCTCGCCGTCATCGCGGTAAGCCTGCTGTTCATCGTACGCGCCCTGCCTGCGCAGGAAGCGTTGCGTTTGCTTCAGGACACCGTCGCCGACCTGGGGATGTGGGGACCGGTGGTGTTCGGACTGGCGTACCTCGCGGCGGGATTGTTGTTCGTGCCAGGGGCGGCGTTGACGCTGGCCGCGGGGGCGATCTTCGGGTTGCTGGCAGGCAC
This sequence comes from Phycisphaerae bacterium, assembly GCA_026984555.1. Taxonomy (GTDB): domain Bacteria; phylum Planctomycetota; class Phycisphaerae; order UBA1845; family Fen-1342; genus JALSRY01. The sequence goes on along the minus strand of JALSRY010000237.1, from coordinate 3,117 downwards.
GATCATCGTATCCGCGGCATCCACGCTGACGGCCGCCGTTGCTTTCCTGATCGCACGTTACGCCGCGCGGCGTCGCGTGGCCGAGCTGGCCGGTCGCCGGCCACGTTTTGCCGCCATCGACGAGGCCATCGGGGCGGGTGGATGGCGCATCGTGGCGTTGCTCCGCTTGTCGCCGGCGGTTCCGTTCAGCTTGGGCAACTACCTCTACGGCCTGACGGCGATTCGCTTCTGGCCATACGTGCTTGCGAGCTGGGCCTTCATGTTGCCGGGGACGTTTCTGTATGTCTACATCGGTCATCTCGGTGCCGCCGGCATCGCGGCGGCGGGAGCATCGCCCGCGGTGCAAACGGGGCGACTGGCCCTGCTCGTCACGGGGCTGGCGGCGACGGTGGTGGTCACAGCCTACGTGACGCGGCTCGCCCGCCGGGCACTCGCCCAACACACGGCCGTGATCCGGTCCGACGGCGGCGAGCGCCGCTCGCCAAGAGCGACGCCGGCGCGACGCCTCCGCCTGCTTCCGCTCGTCGCAATCCTGCTCGCCGCGGGAGCGGTTCTCGCACGGGCGCAGCGAAGCCGGCTGCAAAGCCTGCTGGGACCACCCGCGATCAAGCTTGCGGAAGCATACCCGGAGCGTCCCGACGGTCCGATCTTCGACCATCACCCATTCGACGCGTTGTTGCGCAAGCACGTGTCCGCGGGCGGCTGGGTCGATTACGACGGCCTCACAAAGGACGCCGCGAGCCTCGATGCCTACCTCGTGTCGCTGAAGACCGCACCTTGGGACGAGCTGGGCCGCGACGAGCGCCTGGCGCTGCTGATCAATGCATACAACGCGTTCACGCTGAAGCTGATCCTGGAGCACTGGGACGGCGGAAAACTGAAGTCGATCAAGGACATTCCCGCGAAACAGCGTTGGGAGGCCGTGCGCTGGGACGTCGGTGGCCATACATGGAGCCTCAACCAGATCGAGCAGGAACAAATCCGCCCGAAGTTTCGCGAGCCGCGGGTTCACTTTGCGCTGGTTTGTGCGGCCGCAGGCTGTCCGCCTTTGCGGGCCGAAGCGTATACGGGCCGGCGTCTGGAGCAACAGTTGGACGAGCAGGCGCGCTACGTACACCAGCACTCCCGGTGGTTTCGTTACGCCGCCGGCAGCGGGCAGGTCGAACTGACGCGACTCTACTCGTGGTATCGCGGCGACTTCGAACAGGTAGCCGGGAGCGTGCTGGCGTTTGCGGCGCGTTACGCCCCACCGCTTCGAGCCGCGCTCGACGCGGGCAAACATCCTCGGATCAGGTGGCTCAAGTACGACTGGCGTTTGAATCGCAAGGAGCACGCGCCATGACCGTCGCGACTACGCCCCCATCGGCGGACCCCGCCGGTCACGACATTGGGCCGTTGGACGAGCACAATCGAGCGCTGCTCCGCCACGCCCACCCCGAAGACTGGACGAACCCTACCCCCCGCGGACGCTACAACCTGGTCGTGATCGGAGCCGGGACGGCGGGGCTGGTAGCCGCCGCCGGCGCCGCCGGTCTGGGTGGCCGGGTGGCGTTGGTCGAGCGGCGGCTGATGGGTGGTGATTGCCTGAATTTCGGCTGCGTACCGTCGAAGGCGTTGATTCGCGCGGCCCGGGCGGTGGCGGATATCCGCCGGGCCGGCAAATGGGGGGTACACACCGGCGGCGAACCGCGGATCGAGTTTCCCGCGGTGATGAAGCGGATGCGCGCCTTGCGGGCGCGGATCGCGCCGCACGATTCCGCGCAACGTTTCGCTTCGCTGGGCATCGATGTGTTCCTGGGCACGGGCCGTTTCACCGGCCCGGAGACGCTCGGAGTAGACGGCCGACAACTGCGCTTCGCGCGGGCCTGTATCGCTACGGGCGCACGCCCCGCCGAGCCCGGGATTCCCGGATTGGCGGAGTCCGGCTTCCTGACCAGTGAAACCGTTTTTTCGCTGACCGAATTACCGCGCCGCTTGGCGATTCTGGGGGCTGGCCCCATCGGCTGTGAACTGGCCCAGACGTTCGCACGCTTCGGAAGCACTGTGCACTTGATCGACGTTGCCGACCGGCTGCTCGGCCGGGAGGATCGCGAAGCGGCCGAGATCGTACAGGCCGCGCTCGAACAGGACGGTGTCGAGCTACGACTGGGATACGGCGTCGTCCGCGTCGAACGCACCACCAAGGGCAAGCGACTGTACCTGCGTTGCCGGGATGCGACCGAAGCGCTGGAAGCGGACGACATCCTCGTCGCCACCGGCCGTGCGCCCAACATCGAAGATTTGGGGCTCGACGCCGCCGGCGTGCGATTCGACGAGCGTGGTGTCAGCGTCAACGATCGGCTCCGCACGAGTAACCGCCGCATCTACGCCGCGGGCGATGTTTGCTCAGCGTACAAGTTTACGCACACGGCGGACGCATTGGCGCGGATCGTGATCCAGAACGCACTGTTCTTCGGCCGCGCCCGCGCCAGCATCCTGACCGTGCCGTGGTGTACGTACACGGACCCGGAAATCGCTCATGTGGGGGCCTACGAACACGAAACCGCCGCCAGGGGTATCGCGACCACAACGGTACGGGTCGAGATGAAAACGGTGGATCGCGCGATTCTCGACGGCGACGAAGGCGGCGTGGCGAAGATTCTCGCGGAAAAACGCGGCGGGCGCATCCTCGGAGCCACGCTGGTCGCCCGCCATGCCGGCGACATGATCTCGGAAATCACCGCGTTGATGACCCGTGGCGGCCGCCTCAAGGATCTGTCCCGGACGATTCACCCGTATCCGACACAGGCGGAGGTATTCAAGCGAGCCGGCGACCTCTACGCGAGAATGAGCCTGACGCCGCTGGTGAAGCGCATGCTGGGCACCATCCTGGCTTGGAGACGGTAGGGAAACCACACGCCGAGGCACCGGCGACACCGGTAGAACCCACGGGCCGACCAGCGCATGAAAACCGGACGGTTGCGCCAGCCCGGTAAACGCGGGAGGACAGGTTTCATGTTGTACGGACAGGCGGTCGGTGTCGTTATTCCCACGCTCGATGAGGAACGCTCGATCGGGCGCGTGCTGATGGCGCTCCCCGCGGGCGTCGATCGCGTCGTCGTCGCCGACAACGGCTCG
>JALSRY010000236.1 GCA_026984555.1 Phycisphaerae bacterium | reverse complement strand
GCGCGCCCGGCCGGGGCTCAACCGGTTCGATTTCGCGGGTTATGACCGTCTGAGCTACGGCTACCAGCTTCCATACGGTCAGCGCGGCAAGCCGCGCGAGACGCTGGACTTGCGCATGGTGATCGGTGCCGATAAAGGTCCGTTCTATGCAAGAGGGGGAGCGGGTGTCGCGGGTACGCGCACGGTGCATGATCGGCTCAGCGGCATGACGCCTCGGAAGGGGACCGCGGACGAGCTGATCGGGGCACCGCGCGAAACGTGGCGGCGCTACAACAGTCGCAACCACGGGGGCGAGGGGCAGAACGTCCTGTACCTGGATGCGCACGCGGATTTCATCCGGACGCCGCTGAATCGCGCGCTCGGTTTCGACAACGTGTATACGATCCAGTCGGGGTTCAACCAGGCGGGCGCCGCGTCCGGAACCGTTCCCGACGCGGATACGGCGATCGGGCCGCTGGCCAACACGGATTCGTTCCTGGTTCCGTAGGTTCGAGCTGCGTGGGGCACTGTTCGGCGTGGCTGGCGCGGCCGGTTCGTGGGAGCACGCGGCCGAGAGGGGCGCGGAACACGGCGGCGTTCGGGCCGCGTGTCGTCCGGTCGCGTCCGGCGGGGGTCAGGAGGATCCGCGGCTGCCGCGAGGATCGACGGGTTTGTAGGCGTCGGCGTAGCGTCGGGCCAAGTCGACGTATACCTGTTTCCAGTGCTGCCACTCGCGTTTGTATGCTTCCGTGACGGTCTTTTCGAGCACACGCGCGGGCGTGCCGACGGCGATGCGCTCGGCGGGGATTTCCTGCCGCTGTCGCACGACGGCTCCCTCGGCGATCACCGCCCATTGGCCGACTGTGGCCCAGTCGGAGACGATCGCGCCCATCCCCACGACGGCCCAGTCGTGGATGGTCGCGTTGTGGATGATGCAGGCGTGGCCGAGTGTGATCCGGTTGCCGATGGTGGTTTGCTCGTCGGGGCGGGCGTGGATCACGACGTTGTCTTCGACCGCGGTGTGGTCGCCGATGACGATCCGCCCGTAATCGCCGCGGATTCGCGCGCCGGGACCGATCCAGCATCCGGCACCGATGCGGATGTCGCCGAAGACGTCGGCGGAAGGGTGGATGTAGGTGGTGGGGTCGATTTCGGGCGTCTTGCCTTCGAACGATGCGATCATGGAAGTTCCCCGGTTGGCGGTACGCTGCAGGTGTTTTTGCGTCTGGTCATGGGGCGTCGGGCCGCGTTACGCGAAGCGCCCGGGTCGGCGAGCCGCGCGAAACGGACGGGGGCGGGTCTGCGCGACGCTTTTCATCGTCGAGAAAGCAGCTCGCGTAGTTTCGCCACGACGCGGGCCACGTCATCCTGGTTCAACCCGTTGTGGAACGGCAGGGCCACCGTGCGAGCCGAGAGGGCTTCGGTGGTCGGGAAATCGCCCGGGCCATAGCCGAAACTGCTCCGGTAAAACGGCTGCAAGTGGATTGGCGTAAAGTAGTTGCTGCACCCGATCCCCGCGTCGCGCAGGCCGGCGAGAATCCGGTCGCGGTCTTCCTGCGTGTAGTCGTCCGACAGACGCACGACCATGACAAACCACGAAACGGCAACCTGCTCGGGGATGCGCATCAGCCGAACGCGCGGCTCATCGGACAGGCATTCGCGGTACCAGCGGGCGACGCGCTCTCGCTTGGCGAGGATCTCGTCGAGCCGGCGAACCTGGACGGTGCCGATGGCGCAGTTGATGTCGGACAGGCGGTAATTGAAGCCGAGGCGTGCGTGTTGCAGCCAGCCGACACCGGGATCGCGTCCCTGGTTTCGTAGCGAGCGGGCCAAGGTGGCGAGTTCGTCGTCATCGGTGACGAACATGCCGCCCTCGCCGGTGGTCATCTGCTTGTTGGGGTAGAAGCCGAAGACGCCGATCTCGCCGAGGGTACCGGCGGGCCGGTCGCGGTGGCGAGCGCCGAGCGCTTCGCAGGAGTCTTCGACGACGCGGAGATCGTGTCGCCGGGCGATGTCGAGAATCGTGTCCCAATCGGGCATCGAGCCGAAGACATCGACGGGGAGGATAGCGCGGGTTCGCGGTGTGATGGCGTCCTCGATACGGGTGGCGTCGATCTGCCACGTTTCGGGGTCGATGTCCACGAAGACCGCGCGGGCGCCGTCGAAGAGGATGCTGTTGCTCGAAGCGATGAACGAGAAGGGGGTGGTAATGACCTCGTCCCCCGGCCCGATGCCCAGCGCGTGCCAGGCCAAGTGCAAGGCGGACGTACCGCTGTTGACCGCGACGGCGTGGCGCGCTCCCAGCCGTTGCGCGAACGCTTGTTCGAACTCGGGCAGTCGCGGTCCGAGGCTCAGGTGTGGCGTACGAAGGACGGCAGTGACCGCTTCAATCTCCGCCTCGGTGATATCCGGGCCGGACAGGGTGATCGTGATGTTCACTGGTTGCTACCTGGAAACGGGATGACGTCTCGGACCGCAGGCGTGCCGGGAGGGGCGAGCGTCTGGGGTTGGGCGGTCGCGTGCGCCGGGGGCGAGGTCGCCGGCGCGTCGTCGGGGCTGTGGGAGAGCTGCTCTTTCATGAGCCGTCCGACCTTGAACTTGACGGTTCGCTTGCTGGGCACCTGGACCTTCTGGTTGGTCTTGGGATTGCGGGCCATCCGGGCTGCGCGAGGGCGGACCTCGAAGACGCCGAAGTCGCGGAACTCCAAGCGGTTGCCGGCGCTAAGCTCTTTGATGATTTCGTTGAGGAACTGCTGGATGATCGTCTTGACGACAACCCGCTTGTTGCCGCTCTGCTCCGCGATTCGATCCACCAGGTCTTTCTTCGTGATCGTCTTGGCTTTCATCTCGCTCCCCGGGAGCTGAAGCAAATCAGGAATATCGAACGATTCCGGGCCGGGCGTTTCCGCGCCGGCGAACCCGGCGGGTTCCGAACGACAGGCCGACCAAGCCCATGATAGTGGACCGGGCGTGATCGTTCAAGCGGAATCCCTTTAGCCTCAACGGGTTAGGGCACGGTTTTCCGGACGGCGCTCGCAACCCCATGCGGATGCATCGAAACGCTTGCAGATGTCCAGCCCATCGTGTGGGGGCGCTGGCGACGCGGCAAGGCACGGCCCAGGCTGCGTTTCGCCGCGTGTTTTGAAGCCCGGCGGCGTGCGGACCGATGACCACCCCGACGGGAGAGACCGGGGGCTGCATGGGTGGTGATGCGATGCATGCGTGGGTGTTGTTCGGCGCAGGAGCGGTGGCGGCCATGCTCGTGGTGCTCCACGGGTTTGGCAACGTGAAGGAATCCGCCGACATCATGCTCGACGTCTATGAGGACATGCTGAAGCAGAAGTCCGCGGCCTCCGACGAGGCCGAGACCGGCGATGCGAAGAACGGCGGCGCCGATAATAAGTCGAACGATATCCCCACGGCATCTCCGGGCTGATCGCGGTCGTAAGACGAAACCGAAGGCATTACGCTGATCTGCCGGGGGGAGTGAATCCGGTTCATGAGCCGGCGGGAGCGGGGTTTTGGGGTTCAGCCGCG
>JALSRY010000235.1 GCA_026984555.1 Phycisphaerae bacterium | reverse complement strand
CCCCGAGGGAGACCGAATCGACGGCCCCGGCGAGGGCGTGCTGTGCATCGAGGAGCCCTGGCCCGGCATGATGCGGACCGTCTACGGCCAGCATCAGCGATTCAAGGAAACCTACTTCAGCACTTACCCCGGCCTCTATTTCACGGGCGACGGCTGCCGGCGCGACGAGGACGGATACTACTGGATCACCGGGCGCGTCGATGACGTCATCAATGTCTCCGGCCACCGGATGGGAACCGCCGAAGTCGAAAGCGCCCTGGTGTCGCACCCGGCGGTTGCCGAGGCTGCCGTCGTCGGCTTCCCCCACGAGATCAAGGGACAGGGCATCTACGCCTACGTCACGCTCAAGACCGGGTACGAGTACACCGACGAGCTCAAGAAGGAACTCGTCCAGCACGTGCGCAAGGAGATCGGCCCGATCGCGACACCCGACGTAATCCACTGGGCCCCCGGCCTGCCCAAGACCCGCTCGGGCAAGATCATGCGGCGCATCCTGCGCAAGATCGCCGAAAACGAGCCCGACAAGGTCGGCGACACCTCGACACTGGCCGATCCCGGTGTCGTGAAACACCTGATCGAAAACAAGCCGCAGTAAACACCGGCTTCATGCCAGCAAACCGCGGGACGGCGGCGGCGCGGCCCCGTCCCGCGGTGCTCGCCGGCGGCTTCCCTTCGGGGAAACGCCTCCGGCGGACCGGCCCCAACGCCGGTCGTACACCATCCGGCGCCCCTCACGTGCCGGCCTGAAAAGGGGGAATCTCCGCAGTGTGCGGCGATCCCAGCCGTCCGCAACTTGCAAACACATCTTCCGGAGGCAGGCTCATGGAAAACAAACTGGCGAACCCCGCTCCCCTCGGGCTGATGGGATTCGGAATGACCACCGTCCTGCTCAACATCCACAACGCCGGCTTCTTCCCGCTCGGCTCGATGGTCCTCGCAATGGGCATCTTCTACGGCGGTATGGCGCAGGTCATCGCCGGCATCCTCGAGTATCGCAAAGGCAACACCTTCGGCGTTACGGCGTTCTGCTCATACGGCCTGTTCTGGATGACACTCGTGGGTCTGGTGCTGATGCCCAAGTGGGGATGGATCGACGGCCCCCCCGCCGGCTTCATGGCGTGGTACCTGTTCTGCTGGGGCCTGTTCACCTTCCTGATGTTCTTCGGCACGCTCAAGGCCAACCGCGCGCTCCAGTTCGTGTTCTTCTCGCTGTTCATTCTGTTCTGGCTACTCGCGGCCAAGGATTGGACCGGCTCGGCGATGATCGGAAAGGTCGCCGGTTTCGAGGGGATCATTTGCGGTGCGAGCGCAATCTACCTGGCGATGGCCGAGGTCATCAACGAAGCCCACGGCAAGACCATCCTCCCCATCGGCCCCGTCGCGGCCTGATCGCCGCCGGTGCGGAGCCATCATGACGACGGGGTGACGCGCCGCCGCCGGGCCGATCCGAGCCCGGCGGGCGCCTCGCGTGCTCGAACGACTAGGCAACGGTCGCCCATGTCGTTATCCTGCCGCTTCGTCAACCGGCAAGCCCCCGGAGACGCTCAGGCGGGGCAAACCCTACGTTCTTTCGTGACGCCGCGCGCCGTGCCTCGCCGGCAGGGCGACGCGAGCAGGAGTTGAAGCAATGGCCTACACGACCACCCAGGTTCCCGACGGCGACAAGATCACGCTCAGCGGCGGCAAACTCAACGTTCCCGACCACCCGATCCTCCCGTTCATCCGTGGCGACGGTACGGGCCCGGATATCTGGAAGGCTTCGGAATCCGTCTTCAACGCCGCAGTCGAGAAAGCCTATGGCGGCAAGCGACGCATTTCCTGGATGGAGGTCTTTGCGGGCGAGGCTGCGTTCAAGCAGTTCGGGGAGTGGCTGCCGGCGGACACGCTCGACGCGTTCCGCGAGTTTCTGGTGGGCATCAAGGGACCGCTGACGACGCCGGTCGGCGGTGGGATTCGCTCGCTCAACGTGGCACTACGCCAGCAACTCGACCTGTACGTGTGCCAGCGGCCGGTGCGTTACTTCAAGGGCGTGCCTAGCCCGGTGCGACACCCCGAGAACGTAGACATGGTGATCTTCCGCGAGAACACGGAAGACATCTACGCCGGCATCGAGTGGGCCGCGGAAACCGACGACGCGCGCAAGATCATCCGCTTCCTCCAGGACGAAATGGGCGTGAGCAAGATCCGTTTCCCCGAAACCAGCGGAATCGGCATCAAGCCCGTTTCTCGGGAGGGATCGCAGCGGCTGATCGGGGCCGCGATCGAGTGGGCCCTGCAAAACGGCCGCAAGAGCGTGACGATGGTGCACAAGGGCAACATCATGAAGTTCACCGAGGGCGCCTTCCGCGACTGGGGCTACGCGTTGGCCAAGACCAAATACCGCGAGAAATGCGTCACGCAGCGTGAATCGTGGATCCTGGGCAACAAAGAGGCCAACCCCGATATTTCGCTGGAAGACAACGCCCGCGCGATCGAACCGGGCTACGACATGCTCAACGACGCCAAGAAGGCCGAGATCGTCGATGAGGTCCGCCAAACGCTCGATGCGATCTGGGATTCGCACGGCAACGGCAAATGGAAGCAACTGTTGATGGTCAAGGACGCCATCGCCGACATCACCCTGCAACAGGTGCTCACGCGGGCCAACGAGTTTGACGTCGTGGCGACGCTGAACCTCAACGGCGACTACCTTTCCGACGCGCTGGCGGCGCAGGTTGGGGGCATCGGAATCGCTCCCGGCGCGAACATCAACTATGAGACCGGGCACGCGATCTTCGAGGCCACGCATGGCACCGCCCCGAAGTACGCCAACCTCGACAAGGTCAACCCCGGCTCGTTGACGCTTTCCGGCGAGATGATGCTGCGGTACATGGGCTGGACCGAAGCCGCAGACCTCATCATCAAGGGCATGGAAGGCGCCATCGCCGCCAAGACCGTGACCTACGATTTCCATCGATTGATGGAAGGAGCCACGTTGCTCAAGTGCAGCGAGTTCGCCCAGGCGATTATCGCCCATATGCAGTAGCGTCCGCCAAGAAGGCACAAGGCACGCGGTAACATCGTCGGCCCAGCGGCGCCGGCGCGTCGCTACCGCGCGACGAGCCGACGTCGCGAACGACATAGAGCAACTCACGGCCGGCCGAATCCTCGCCGCTGGCCGTTTTGTTGCGACTTGCGGGCGTGTGCACCTCTCGGCCATGCCGTCTGCTGGTGCGCGTGGCGTTCCCGCACGGTTCTGCACGTCGTCGCGACACCGGCGACCCACGAGCGGGGCACCAACCGTGTGGGAATACCGCGCCGCCGCCGCACCGCCGCACCACCAGGACAACGCGGGAACACCAGCCGAGGTTTGTCGGGACTCACTCGGACACTGCCCCGGGCGGCCGCCCCAATGCGGCGCAGGTGAAACGCGATCACCGGACACGGACGCTTGCCGGCGGTTTTCTCGGCACGACACGAGGGAGTTGTCATGCGAATCATCCAAGTCGTCTTGCTCGTGGGTACCACTGCAATCGTGACAAGGGGGCGCCCG
>JALSRY010000234.1 GCA_026984555.1 Phycisphaerae bacterium | reverse complement strand
GATTGCCCTGCCCACGCTTCTTCCTGCGCAACCCGAGTGATAACGCCGTCGAAAACCGCTCAACCACCAGCGCCGCGCCCATCAGCGCCGCGCCCGTCTGCGTCCCGCCGTCCATCGCCGCGCCCGCCGCTTCGCCCGTCCGCGCGTGGAACGCTTGCGGACGGTGTTCGCGTGTCGGCCTGGGCTGCGGCGTAGAGATCGAGCACCCCCGCCGCGTCGAGCTTGCGGTGGCGCCCCGTCGGCGGGTGGCGCAAGCGGGCGATCTGTTCGGCCAGACGCTCTATCGCCGCCGCGTCGAATTCGGCCACGCTGGTCAATCGCTCGCGATCCAGCGTCGAGCTGCGCCGGAGCCGGGCGATGATCTCCGCCGGCGTCGGCCGGGCCGGCGATAGGGCGTACAGGTAGCACGCGCACGCGGTGGCCACCGCCGCCGACGGACACGTCCCGCCGGGGCCGTTGGCGTGATAAGAGGGGGCGATGAAGTTCACCGCTTCGGTGTCGCCGGGGCCGCGATCACTGGGATGAACGATGATCCCGGGCGTTCCCCGGCGCGGAAGGGGGGCCACGGTCACGAAATGACCGATCGTGCCTCCTGACCACGGGCGACACGCGCTGCCCTGCGGCGTCTGGCTGGTCGGGTGCCCGCCGAACTCGACATAAGGCGAGATGAACAGCGCGCCGGGCGATTGTCGAATGGCCCGCGTGATCAGTCCCGCATCGGTCCCCCAGAACGATTGGAACAACACGACGATGTCGGCCTTGCGCGCGGCCTGGCGAAACTTGGCGGCGTAGTCGGAGAACGCGGGACCGGCCTGCCAGATATGCACATCCAGTCGCACGCCGAGCGGCCGGGTCAATTCGAGAATCACCCGGGCCATCTGGGTGTCGTGCGTATTCGTGCCGGGGTCGTCGCAGCCGTGGTAGCGGAGCGTGTCGACGTCGCCGAGCAGCGGTTCCAGTTGGCGGCGAGAGACGCCGTCCTGCCCCACGATCCCGAGCGACACGCGCCGCCGTTTCGCCAGCCGACGCAATCGTGCCAGCCTGGCGGGGGTGGTGCACCCGAGCAGACGCAGTTCCCACATCGCGGCGGCGGAAGGCTCCGGGAAGACGCCGGTCGAGGCGGTCGGCGCGCCCGGCGGATCGGCCGGAGCCACCGGCGCTGCCACGACGATCGCCAGCAGTGCGACCCGCGCGGTCCATACCCGCCGCCCGCGGGGCGACGGCGGGAATGCGACGGATTGTGCCCGGTTTGTCGTCCTCATCAGAAAAGCGTGTTCGCGAACGTCAGATCATCACGCGCTTGTTGTAGATATACCACTCGACAAACGCCAGCAGCAGCGCGGCCCCGACGAACCAGCGCCAAATCTCCGGCGTCGCGGTTCCGATCGCGCGCCCCACCTCGACACGCGTGGTCCCGCCGATTTCGATCGTCGAGCGGGGCGTGATGTCGCTTTCCTCCGCGCTTTCCAGATTGACGGCGAAACGGTCGTGGTCGGGTACGCCCGGCTCGACGCGGTAGACCCCGACCCGCTGCGTGTCGGCGAAGCGGGCGATCCCCCCCGTGTGGGCCGAAACCGTCAGCCGTCGCCCGTCGGGACACACGACCGTCGCGGCCTTCTTCCCGTTCGGCACCGGAATCCGCAGCGGGTCGCCGGGCCGTGCGATATCGATCCCCGTGACGGCGGCGGCGTTGCCCATGAACAACACGACGTTCTGGACGAACTTCGGGAAACTGATCTTGTTCCACCAGGTGCTCTGTTCGATCGCAAAGGTCAGCACGAGAAAGTTGCGCCCCGCACGCGCGTAGCGGAAAAGCACCGGCCCTTTGCGCCCCTCGGCGAGCTTTTGTGCCTCCGGCGGCACTTTCACAACCAACCCCCGGCTCGCGAACACGTAGTCCAGCGTGACGCTTCGCAGGATCGGGTGCGTCTCGTCCCACCACTGGAGCGTGTCGTTCTTGTTCGATCCCACGATCTCGATGCCCTGCCCTTCGGGAATCGCGCCCAGAAACACGTAATTGCCCACCGGCAGACGCTTCGTACTGTGCTTGTCGAGGATGACGACGTCGTAGATCGACTGCCCGTTGGATTGCAACGCTTCGGCCGGCGCACTCTCATAACGCGACGGCGACATCAGATCGAGCCTGTCGAGCGTCAAGCCACGCAACGCCGACTCGAGAAAAAAGTTCCCCTTCGTCACCAGCAACACGCGCAATCGGCGTGGCGGGGGCGCGACGACATACGATTCGTTGTCTACCAACAGACCGTCGTTGCGGGACAGACGCGCCTCGATCACCGCACCGTGGGGCAGCGGAAACTCGAAACTCAGCGCGGCGGAGCTGATGTCGGTGCCAACCCGCGCGGGTTGCTTCGCCGCCGGGGTCGCTCCGTCGCCGTGCTCAGCGCCTTCGGAGGGCCGAGCGGCGGCGAGCTCCACGGTCTGGACCGTGCGGAGAACGCCATCGACGTAAAGCGATACGTCCGTGGTGACGGGCTGGGGACCGAAGTTCTGCACCTGCAAGAGCGTGTCGATGTTCTCCGGCTGCTGGTAGTTGCGCTGGATGCGCAACGACGTGATCGCCACATTGTCGCGGTTCTCGCCGATGGGAATCAGCGTGAGCCGGCCGGCGTGGAGCACCACGTCTCGCCCTCCGCGCACCGCTCCGTCGGAAAACAGCACCACGCCCGGCGCCTGCGCGGCCGATTCGGGCGCCGCCTCGAGCGTCGTCTTGGTCATGTATGCCTCAGCGAGTTGGAGCGCCTCGGCGATGCGCGTGCGCCCGTCACAGGGCTTCAACGCGCGGATGCGCCGGATCGCCTCGTCGAGGTCGGTGGTGAACGGCACGACGACCTCGGCCCGCTCGGCGAACGCGATGACCATGACGCGGGCGGCGGTGTCTCGGTTCCCCAGAAACGACCACCAGCGGTCCCGCGCGCCTTTGAGGGTCTTGATGGTCCGGACGGCTTGCTCCTGGGCAAGCTCGAAACGGGTCTTGTCGCCTGCTTCGAGCGTTTTCATCGAAGCGGAACGGTCGAGCAACAATACGACGGTGCGTTGTGGGGTCACCGTGCTCTCGATGACCGGGCGGGCCAACGCGAGGATTCCCGCCGACAGGATGAGCAATTGCAACAAGAGCAGGAGGTTCTTGCGCAACTTCTGGAACGGAGCGTTGACCTGGAGATCCTGCACCGCACGACGCCAGAGCAGGGTGGACGGGACGATCTCCTGCCGGCGGCGCAGCTTGAGGAAATACAACAGTACCAGCGCCGGGATGACAACCGCTGCGGTCCAGAGTGCGATCGGTGCGAGAAAGCTCAAGGGCATGACCCTCGTTGGTCGGTTCGGTGGCGGCCGCTTGCTGGCACAGGACGCCCGACCGTCGCCTGCGGCCGCGCGCCCGTCACCGCGTGCCGGTATCGTAACAGCACCGCGCCGCGCCGGACAACAAAACTCTCGCGGGAGCGCGCCCGACAACCCCTCGTCTCCGCGGCGCTCCGCCGAGTGCCCGTGGTACCGGCTGCGGTCGGCCCGCCACGC
>JALSRY010000233.1 GCA_026984555.1 Phycisphaerae bacterium | reverse complement strand
CGCGCCACCCCCCGAACGTCCAGGCCAGCACGATCGCGAGCCCGAGAAGGAGTTTGCCGAGCAGTGCTTTGCGCACGCCCAGAAGGGGGCGGCTCGTGTCCCAGGCGGTTTTCATCTCCGCGGGTGATTGCGGGCGTCCTTGCGCGAGTAGATCGAACCACCATATGTTGAACGCCGAAAGGGTCGTCCGCTCGTAGGCCGGTTTGCCGATGGTCTCGACGTAGCTGCGCCGAAACCAGCGCAACGCCCCGTCGGGGTTCGATGGCGCCCGGGCATCGGCGATCATGAACGGGGCCGCGACGACCGCCACGGTGACGATCGCTGCCGCCGCCGCCTTCCACAACGCCAGCGCGCGGCGCCACGAGCCGGCCGGTCCAAACCGCATGGCCACCAGCACGTACAACAGCACGGGCGCCAGCAAGATCGCCTGTGGCTTGGTCATCAGCGCGAGCCCGTAGACCACCCCGGCGGCCACAAGGCGGCGGCGGATCAGCAGCACGAGCGTCCACACGAGCAAGCAGGTGATCCACGAGTCCGCCTGGTTCCAGAACGCCGAATCCAGCAGCACGGGGGGTGCGACATACGTCAGGGCGAACGCGAGGGCCTGGCGCAATCTGCGCCGCTCACCGCCGAGTTCGCCAACCAGGGCCGCGACACCCCAGGCCAACAGCAGATCGAACACCAGCCCGGGAAAAGCGTCGGCGAAACGCGAAGCGTGTGTATTGACGGCCCGTGACCGAACCACGCCCGCCACGCCGGCACGCCGCTGAAGCTCTCGCGGCAGATGCAAGGCGACGACGTGTGGATCCAACGTGTGCCAGACGATGCCCTGAAGCCAGAAAAGATATGCGCTGGCAGGGGGGTAGTTGCAGGGGTGCGCGTTGATCTGGAGCCCGTAGCGGGGTTTGCCGGTGCGCGGGTCGCGCACGACCCGTCCGGTGCGCCGGTCGCGGGCGATGATGACCAGCGGTTGGCGGGGGGGAAGGTCGTAGATGTGCCACACGCCGTGCTCGACCGCATAGGTCGACCAGCCCATGTTGCTGACGTGGTCGGGGACGTAGGAGTAGGCTGGGGCGAGCCAGAGGGCGACTCCGCGCGCCGCCAGGCCAAGCACGAGCGCCGCGACCACGATCAGCGTCGCCGACCGGGTTCTCCCCGCGGGGGCAGTCGCAGGCGGATCGGCCCGTCGCCGATTCATGGCAGCTCCCGAAACGGGCGGGTACAACCGGCCGCATCGCGGTCGCACGGGCGAGCGGTCCGCCTGGTCACGGCGAAATGTGGCTGCGCCCGCGGCGGCGCAAAGCAAGTTGATGTTGATAATGGGGTGTTTTGGGCTATACTATTACAAGTCAGGTCAACCATTTTCTTGCCCGTTACAGGGATGTAGCGCAGCGAGCGAAAGTCGTGGGGTTCCCCGGGCAGCGGGGCGCGTTGTGGTGCGCTCTTTGCCCCGGATGCTCCCGGAGGAGAGCGGAGGAAAGGCGGATCGGTCGGTCTGCGCCGATTGGCGGACCGCCCGGTCCGCTGCTTACTTGGCCCACCGCGTCGCTCGGCCACTCGTTGCCGTGCAACGTTCGGCATCGGCCCCCGCCTCACGCCGCCGGCAACCTCGGGCAACCGTCCCTTCGCATCCACGCGCCGGCGCTACGCACCGCGCGGCTCGTCCACGTCCCAGCCTTGCTGTTTCTCGTACTCCTGAATCTCCTCGAGCGTCTTGGCGCCGGGCAGCGCGTCCTTCTTCTCGCTGATCTGCGTTCCCACTGCGACCAGCTCGGCGTTTTTCTCGATCCACTCCTTGTAGCACTCCGGCACTTCTTCGTCTTCGTAAATCGCGTGGATCGGGCACTCGGGCACGCAAAGCTGGCAATCGATGCACGCATCCGGATCGATCACCAGCATCGCCGGCTCTTCGACTTCATAGAAACAGTCCACCGGGCAAACGGCGCAACAGTCCGTGTACTTGCAGTCCACGCAACGACCAGTCACAACGTGCGGCATGA
The DNA here is from genome assembly GCA_026984555.1 of Phycisphaerae bacterium. GTDB lineage: Bacteria > Planctomycetota > Phycisphaerae > UBA1845 > Fen-1342 > JALSRY01. The sequence continues at coordinate 1,541 of JALSRY010000233.1, read as the reverse complement.
TGATTCCCTTCGGCAAATCGACAACGTGGTTCGGCGATCGCGCCACCGACAACAGCCGCCGGCGACCCAAACGCCCCGCAAGCGCCGGCGACGACACCGGCGCAGCCTTTGCGGGATTCTAACCGATGTTGCGTCCCCATGACGCGCATGCGCGGATTTCCTCGCAACCACGCGCGCATCGAGAAACCCTGCCCGCCACCGGCACCACACGCATCGCCGGGAACCCGAACGCCGCCGGCGGGCCCAGACCCACTCACGCGATCACCACCCAATACGCGCACGGGCCCCCAAAAATCCGACGATACCCGCTGGAACACGCCAGCGGCCGGGGGCTTTTCCAAATCGTCCGGCTGGTCGTATACTCCACGCCGACCGGAGCGAACCACACGCGCGGGGAATCCCACCCGCAGGCCGCCAGTCAGGAGATTTGCGAAATGCCACTGAAGGTTCTCGTCGCCGACAAGATGGAGCAGCAGGGACTCGACGAACTCGCCAAGATCGCCGACGAGGTGCAGTTTGACGCGACTCTCAAAGGCGATACGCTCAAGAGCCGACTCGCCGATTTCGACCCGGATGTGCTCATCGTGCGTTCGACGAAGGTGCCCGCGGACATCCAAGCCGCCGGCGCCGGCCTGAAACTCATCGTGCGGGCCGGCTCGGGTTACGATACGATCGACACGGCTGCGGCGGCCGCGCGCGGCATCCGCGTATGCAACTGCCCCGGGATGAACGCGGTCGCCGTCGCCGAGCTGGTCATGGGGCTGATCATTTCCCTCGACCGCAAGATCGCGGATAACGTGATCGACCTGCGTGCCGGACGCTGGCGAAAAAAGCTGTACTCGAAGGCCGGCCGCGGGCTCAAGGGACGCACGTTGGGTGTCATCGGCGCCGGGCGCATCGGTGCCGCGGTGGCCCGCCGGGCGCTCGCGTTCGAGATGAGCGTCGTCTGGTACGACGTGGTGCCCGAAGCCGATCTCGGCGGCCTTGCCGACACGCCGAACGTCGCCCGCGCGGAACTCGACGATCTGCTTCCCCAAGCGGATTTCATCACGCTGCACGTTCCGGGTGGCGAAGGGACGCACCACCTGATCGACGCGCGGCGTCTCGCGCTGATGAAACCCGAGGCCGTACTGATCAACACCAGCCGCGCCGGCGTGGTGGACGAGGCGGCCTTGATCGAAGCCATCGAAGCCGGCAAGCTGCGCGGCGCCGGGCTCGACGTGTACGCCGACGAACCGCCTGCCGACGCGGAATCCATCGATTCACCCGTCTGTGGCGTCGCGGGGATTTACGGCACCCACCACATCGGCGCCTCGACCGAACAAGCCCAGTTGGCTGTGGCCGCCGAAGCCGTGCGCATCGTCGCCCACTTCAAACAAACCGGCGAAGCGCTGCATTGCGTCAATATGCCCGCGGCCGGCTGAGCACACCTCTGCCGCCGACCGCCACTGACCGCTGCCGTCTGCACGCTCGTTCGGCGTCGTCCATCGCTCTCGTTCGTCGCCGGTGCCCGCCGGGCGCCATGCCCAAGCGCTGGGTGC
>JALSRY010000232.1 GCA_026984555.1 Phycisphaerae bacterium | reverse complement strand
GCGATCACGACCCAGCCGGTAATCCCCCAAAGCTCCAACGCCGAGCTGGTCGAGTATATTTCCGACCAGCCCTACGTCTCCGCCGAGGCCGCCGGCCGCACCGTTTTCGTCCTGGCCACCGGCAACGTGTTCGATGGTGATTACGGCACGCTGCAAACCGCGATGCGTTCCAACGGCCTGTTGCCCCGCGGCTGGCGTCACGGCCCCGGCGACTACCTCACCCGCGACGAAGCCAGCTTCCTGATCGCCAAGGCCATCCACCTGCGCAGCGGACTCAACTGGCGACTCACCGGGCTCGGACGTTACGCCCATCGCGAACTGATCTACCGCGGCATCGCCCACCCGGGCAGCGGACTCAAGCTCCTCAGCGGCGGCGAATTCCTCGGCATGCTCGAACGCGCCAACGAGTACCTCGACACCCACGGCCGTGCCGACCATGCCGAACTCGGCAAGGAGCCGCGCTGAACCGACGCGCAGGCGCCGGCGTCCCGCCCGGGCGCGAAGCTGCGCGGCACCAGCGGCATCCTCGCGGACGTCATCGCGCAGCAAGCGGGGATCTCGTCCATTACGGCTCTTGGCGGCAAGATGCCCGCTTCGCCGTCAGGTATCGCGGGTAACCGTTGCGAGGGCCAACCACGTCGCGAAACACGTCCACCCGGAAAACAAGATCAGAAACGAGCTCCCCACGTGCAGGCCTGCCAGAATCGTGAGCGCCAGCCCGATCGCGGCCAGCGTAGCGGACACCAGGAACGCGATCCAAACCCCCCGCCGGTTGCGGCGACCGACGAGCACATGCAGCCCGATGAACGCGAAGCCCATCAAGACGACCACACTCCCGACAAGCAGGTCCAGGATCGGCGGCGCATGTTTCGTGATGGCCCGCTCGATGAACGCGGGCGCAAGCCCCCACACGATCATGCCCAGCCCCAGGAACAGGCACGACATCTGAGCGAGCAACACGCTATCGCTCGGCTGCCATCGCATCGCTTGGCGTGTATTCATTGCGTGCGTCCCCAATGACCGGCGGAAACCATTCCTGTGGGACACAGGCCCGGCGAGCCCGCTTTCTCTACCAAGTGTGCAATTCGCAACGGTCGGCGGCAACTCCGCCTCCCCTCCGATCCGCACGCGACCGGCGAAAAAACGAGAACCACCCAACCCATTATCGGACGCCCATTCCCGCCGCGCGCAAAAAACGGGAGACCTCGCCGAAACGAAGCCTCCCGCGTAAACCATTGTCGTACTCGACGCACCGGCGATCTTGCAACCGTCGGCGTTCTCGAACGGCTTAGCGACGACGCAGCAGCGCGACGGCGCCGAGACCCAGCAGCATCAGGCTGGCCGGCTCGGGAACCAGGTCGAACTGAAGCGACGAGCCCTGGAGGTAGTTGGCATCGATGTCGTCGGGAAGATCATCAAAGCCTTCGTAGAACTCGAGACGCAGCATGCCGTCGGGCAGGACGATGTCAGGAATGCCGTTGTCGCTGAGATCGACGACACCACCACTGGTGTACGTCCCGGTGCCGGGGACGCTGTCGTTCACGCCCGGCGTCAGGAACAGACCACTCAGGTCCGGGGCAATGTTGTCGTCGAAGTACATCCGAGCTTCGGACAGCCAGCTCCCGTCGTTGGTCGCGATGGTGACATCCCAACCAATGCCGTGGAACTCGGTCGCCGTACCCGAGGGAAGCCCCAGCATGGCGGCGGTGTCGATCACCAGCACCATGTTGCTGCTGTCGCTGAGACCATCCCAGCTCTCGGCACCACTGATGTCATAGCTGACGACCGTGCCGTCCACCGCGCTGGCGGCGGTCACGAAGGCCGCGACGGCGGCCAAGGCAAGAAACTTCTTCATTACTTCTCCTCCTGTGGATCCAAAGGTGCCGGCACACTCGCACCGGCGATTGACCAAGAAACACAAAACTCCTCCGGCTACCCTTCGGCCGGCGAACACACGACAAGCTAACGCGAGGAGCGGACCCACGCTTGCGAAACAAACGCTGCTCCGGCTCGGGGTCTGATCGACTTCCCTGACTCGACATCATCGATCATAATCGTTTTCCCGGCAAGCTACAAGGAAAAACGCCTGCACAACGAATAAAACCGCCTCTCATACTCGCTGTACCGAACGACCGATAGTAACGGCGCCGGAACATCCGGACGGATACTTTTATAGGACAACCGTACCCGGCCCGAGCCCTGCCGCTCACTCGAACCGCGAGACCACCTCCTCGGCAACCGATTCCGCCTCCGCGTGCTCGCTCAGCTCGATCCAGCGCACTCCCGCCAGACGCCGAAGCCAGGTTCGTTGCTGTTTCGCCAGTCGGCGCGTGTTGATCTTGATCCGTTCGATCGCCTCGTCGAGCCCGAGCACCCCCGAAAAATGCGCGAACAACTCCGCGTAGCCCACCGCCTTGCCCGCCTGTTCGCTGACCCCGCGCGGGTCGGACCAGAGCCGCCGAGCCTCTTCGACCAACCCCTCCGACACCATCCGCTTCACCCGCGCGTTGATCCGGTGCGCGGCGTCCTCCCGGCTCCGCCGCAAGCCGATCAACAACCAGCGCCAATCGCTTCGGCGAAGCGTGTCGCGGTCCCACTGGCGTTGCAACACGCTGATCGGCCGCCCCGTCAAACGATACACCTCCAACGCTCGCTCGATTCGGCGAAGGTCATTGGGATGGATGCGGGCGGCGGCGGCGGGATCAACCCGGGCAAGCTCGGCGTGGAGGGCTTGGAGCCCTTCGCGCCGGGCACGTGCCCGAATCTCCGCGCGAACATCGGGTGCCGCCGCCGGGCCGGCGAACAAACCCTCGTAGAGACACTTGAAGTAGAGCACGGTCCCGCCAACGGCAACCACGGGCCGACCCCGGGCATGAACCGCATCCACCGCCTCGTCGGCCAGAGCGACGTAACGCGCCGCGCTGAAGGACTCGCACGGGTCCGCCACGTCGATGAGATGGTGGGGCAGCGCGGCCCGCTGCGCCGGCGTGGGCTTGGCCGTGCCGATGTCCATCCCGCGATACACTTTCATCGAATCGATACTCAGGATTTCGGCCCCGAGGCGACCGGCCACCGCGCGCGCCACGGCCCCCTTGCCCGACGCCGTGCATCCCAGAATCGCGATGATGCGGTTCTCACTCATGCCGGTACTGAGCTTACGCAATCCGCAAGCGCGTTGCGAGCCCGACCCCGCCGGCCGACGAGCACACGGCGGGGCGGGTTTTTCTTTGACGCGGCTGCCAACCTGCCGGATCATACCGGCTGGTCCGACGAACGAGGGAGGTCCACACGATGAGAACATGGCACATCGGAATCGGACTGGTCGCAGGCGCACTCTTGATGCTCAGCACGGGATGCGTTTCGGTCAAAGCGCCCGAGCGGGTCGAGATCGGCACGGGCAGCCGGACCGAGGCGGTGGACAGCAGCGAGGTTCCCAACCCGCGCACGCTCGAAGAGGCCCGCTACGAGCTGCGCAAGGCCTACGGGCGGATCAAGTACCTCGAAGACAAGGTCGCCGACCTCGAACACGACAAGGCCAAGTGCAAGCGCGAGAAAGAGCGCTACAAGAAGGAGC
>JALSRY010000231.1 GCA_026984555.1 Phycisphaerae bacterium | reverse complement strand
CGCAAGCCCGCGGTCGTAAATCGTCGCCGGCGGATACGCGCTCCCGGCGCGGCGCATGGCCCTCGAAGGGATTCGCCCACTGCTGCGCCGCCTGCCGAGACGTCTACCGCGCGGCGTCGCTGCGATGGAGCCGGTGGAGGCCCGCGTACCCCCCGGGGATAGGAGGCCGCGAGTGGGGTTTCCGACTCCAGGTCGCGAAATCTCGTCGTCAGCGATTACAATAAGAGCATGGAGAAAACGGTCGAGAGCATGACTGCCGCCGTCGCCGTCGCCCGGGATGCCGGCGATTCCGGTGCCGGTGAGCGTTTGGCCGCGGAGGTCCGTGCCCAGTTGGGTGGTCGGCGGGCGGACTGGGGAATCCTGTTCGCCAGTGCGCATTTCGAGCCGATCCTGTCGAAAGTGGCCGCCGCCGTCTTCGAGCAGCTCGAGCCGTGCGGGCTGATGGGGACGACCGCGGAGTGGGCCGTGGCCGGTGCGGTCGAGTTCGAGTCGCGGCCCGCGTTGACGCTCTGGGCGGCGCACATGCCGGGGGTGCGGGTCCGCTCGTTCCACGTGTGTCAGGAGGATTTGTTGCGCCTCGACACGCCGGCGGGGTGGTACGAGCTGCTCGATACCGAGCCCGGTGAGCGTCCCAACTTTGTCGTGCTGGCCGATCCGTTCAGCCTCAACGCCCAGGGGTTGCTCGAGCGGCTCCGCCAGGCGTACCCCCATCGCCCCGTGGTCGGTGGATTGGCCTCCGCCGGCGAACGGCCCCGCGAGAACGTGATGATCTTCGATGGCCACGTTTTGCGCCAGGGGGCCTGTGGCGTCGCACTCAGCGGCCCGCTCGTGATGGACACGATCGTTTCGCAGGGGTGTCGCCCGATTGGTCGCCACATGGTCATCACCGACGGTCGTCGCAACGTCATCCGCCGCCTCGGGGGGAGACCGCCTTTGGCGGTGGTGATCGAAACGCTCCAGGAGTGCTCGGAAGAAGACCTGACGCTGATCCAATCCGGCGATCTTCTCGTGGGCCGTGTCATCAACGAGCATCAGCGGCGTTTCACCAGCGGCGACTTCCTGATCCGTCATCCTGTCGGCTTCGAACGCGAAAGCGGCGCGATGCTCATCAACGACATCATCCGCACCGGCCAGACGATCCAGTTCCACGTGCGCGACAGCGCCGCGGCCGCCCACGACCTCGCCGCACTGCTCGCGGCCCGGCCGCGCGGCGACGCCGCGGGTGCCCTGCTGTTTACGTGCAACGGTCGCGGCACACGCCTGTTCCCCGACGCCAGCCACGATGCCCGCGCCGTCTCCCGTGCCACCGGCGGGCGGCCGCTCGGGGGTATGTGCTGCGCCGGGGAAATCGGCCCCATCGGCCGCGACAGCTACGTCCACGGACAGACGGCGGTGGCGGCATTCTTCCGGCCGTTGTCCGATGCGGTCGAGAACCTCGTCGATGAACGCGAAGACTAATCAGCGCTTCCCCCCTCGGCTGCGCATCCGACGCCACGCCGAGTTCGCACGCGTCATGCGCGAGGGGCGGCGCGGCGGCGATCGACGGTTGCTCCTCTGGGTGTTGCCCAACGGACGGGCGTACACGCGATTGGGATTGGTGGTCGGACGCCGACACGGAAATGCGGTCGCACGCAACCGCCTCAAACGCCTGTTGCGCGAGGCGTTTCGCCTGTCGCGGGACAAGCTGCCCCCGGGGTTCGACATCGCCTGCGCCCCGCGGGCCGGAACGCCGCTCGATCTGCCCGGTGCCCGCGAATCGTTGGTCCGCGTCACGCGCCGTTTGGCGCGCGATGCGCACTCAACCCGCGGTGGGCGTCCCTGACGGGCACGCCTCGACCGGCGCGCCGAAAAGCAGCTCGTCCACGATCGCAACCAGCTTGACGAGCTGCGGCTTGGTAAGTGTGGCGTTGGCACCCACGGCTTCCATCTTCTTCAGGTTGTCGTGGCTCACCAGCGAACTGAAGATCACCACGGGCAACTCGCGCAGCTCGGGATGCTCACGGACCCGCTTGCACAGGTGCAGCCCGTCCATCCGCGGCATTTCGATATCGCTGACCAGCAAATCGAAACGGGCCATGTGCGGGTCTTCCAGGCTGTGTTGGAGGTGGGACCACGCTTCGGCCCCGTCGGCCGCCGCCACCACGTGCGTGTAGCCCGCTTTGACGATCGTGTCGAAAATGTACTTGCGCATCGTCGCCGAGTCTTCGGCCAGCAGGATACGCTTGGTCCCCCGGTGGCAGCCTTCACTTTCGGCGCCCACCGTTTCGGGCTCGATGCTCACGCCGTTGATCTCCAACGCGATTTTCTCGAAGTCGATCATGAGCACGAGGTGATCGTCGATATGACATACCGACGTCACCGCGGCGTTGTGACCGCCACTGCCGGTCGGGAGCGGTTCCACCGTGTCCCACCCGAGCCGAAAGATCTGCTCCACGTCGTCCACGATGAACCCCATCACCAGGTCGTTGAACTCGGTGATGATGATGTGGCGGTTGGAGCACTGCGAGGGCTGGTCCGGTTTGAAATAGAGCTGGAGATCCACCAGTGGAACGACCTGCCCGCGCAGGTTCGCGCAACCGATCACCGCGGGGTGTGACTGGGGCACCGGCGTGATCTCCACCTGGCCGATCACCTCGCGAACCTTCGCGACGTTGACCCCGCAACGCATGTCGCCCAGCGAAAAAACGAGAATCTCGAGCTCGTTCGTACCCGCTTCCAGCAGAATCCCTTTGCGCTTGCCCGCCATGAGTGTGCCTTTCGTTATCGGAACGACGTTCACGAGTTTGCGGTCACCGTTTGCTCTATCGGCACTTCGGGTTGCCGGGCTCATTACGCGGCACGACCCAGCCCGATGTGGGGGGCATTCCCCCCCGGGGCTCGCCACGCGGCTCGTTGCCGCCCGGGTGGGGGTTCGCGCGGCGGTTGTCGAGGCGTCGCGACCGGCGCAGAATGTGCGCATGAAACGCTCATACGACCAGATTGCGAGCGAACTGACCCGCGACGGTGATCGAGCCGCACGCATGCGCCGGTTCGTTGATTGTGCGTGGGATCATCTGCATACCCGCGGGATTTCGTGGGTCGGGTTCTACCTGCCCGACGGTGACGACCAGATGGTGCTCGGGCCGAGTCGGAACAAGCCGGCCTGTTCGCCGATCGGCATGCACGGTGCGTGTGGCTGGGCGCTGCGCGAGCAACGGCCGCTGGTGGTGCGTGACGTGGCGGCGCTGGGGGAGGGCTACATCGCGTGTGACCCGCGCGACCGGTCGGAGGTCGTGTTGCCGTTGTTCGACGAAGACGGGCGCTGCTGGGGCGTGCTCGATGTGGACAGTTTCGATGTGGGGGCCTTCGGCGAAGACGACGTGCGGGGGCTGGTGGCGATGCTCCAGGCGGCGGGCCTGACGGCGGCTGACCCGCGACTGGCCAATCCGACCGTGCGTTGATGGGGCCGGTTCGTGATGAGGCGGGGTTTGCTTGTGGGGGGCAGGTCGACGTGTTACGCTGGCGGCGCGGTTTCGGTGGAGAATCCGCGGGCTGGAATGTTATTGGCGGGGCAGTGGGGGACGGGACCGGGCCGGCA
>JALSRY010000230.1 GCA_026984555.1 Phycisphaerae bacterium | reverse complement strand
TTCTTCGATGTACGCCGCGAGCAGGGCGAGGGCGGTCAGAGCAGCGGAGCCGATGGCGAAGCCTTTGCCGGTGGCGGCGGTGGTGTTGCCGAGGGCGTCGAGGGCGTCGGTTCGTTCGCGGACGATGGGCTGTTGTCCGGTCATTTCGGCGTTTCCGCCGGCGTTGTCGGCGATGGGTCCGTAGGCGTCGGTGGCGAGGGTGATGCCGAGGGTGGCGAGCATACCGACGGCGGCGAAGCCGACGCCGTAGAGGCCGAGCATGAACTCGTTGCCGCCGCCGGCGAAGGTAAAGGCCATGAGGATGGCGACGATGATGGTGGCGAGGGAGGCCCAGGTGCTTTTCATGCCTTCGGCGACGCCGCTGATGATGATGGTTGCGGGGCCGGTGATGGCCTGGGCGCTGATGGCTCGGGTGGGTGGGTAGTCGTAGCTGGTGTAGTACTCGGTGGAGAAGCCGATGACGAGGCCGCCGATGAGGCCGGCGAGGATGGCTCCCCAGATGCCGTACCAGTGGACGCCGGCGATGTTGTTGAGGAGGAAGTAGCAGACGATGCCCGAGGCGATGGCGATGAAGAAGCTGCTTCCCCAGATTCCCTTGTTGAGGGCCTTCATGAGCACGCCCATGGTCGCTTTTTCTTCGCTCTTGACCATGTAGATGCCGACGACGGAGAGGATGATGCCCACGCCGGCGAGGACCATGGGGGCGGCGAGGAACCGGATGGCGGCATCGGCGCCGGCGCCGCTGGTTTCGGAGCCGAACAGGGCCGTGGCGGCGGCGACGCCGAGGGCGGCGGTGGCCAGAATCGAGCCGCAGTAGGATTCGTACAAGTCGGCGCCCATGCCGGCGACATCGCCGACGTTGTCCCCGACGTTGTCGGCGATGGCGGCGGGGTTGCGCGGGTCATCTTCGGGGATGCCGGCCTCGACCTTGCCGACGAGGTCGGCACCGACGTCGGCGGCCTTGGTGTAGATTCCGCCGCCGACACGAGCGAAGAGTGCCTGGGTGCTGGCTCCCATGCCGAAGGTCAACATGATGACGGTGATCGTGGAGAGGTGGAGATCGATGCCGATGTGCGGCCCGAGGAAATAGAGCACCGAGAACCAGCCGGTGATGTCGATCAGTCCGAAGCCGACGACGACGAGGCCCATGACGGCGCCGGCGCGAAACGCGACGCGGAGGCCGTCGTTGAGCGATTTGCGGGCGCCGGCGGCGGTGCGGTTGCTGGCGATGGTCGCGGTGCGCATCCCGAGGTAGCCGCACAGGCCGCTGAAGAATCCGCCGGTCAGGAAGGCGAACCAGACGATATCGTTCTGGACCTTGAGGACATAGCCCATGAAAGCGAGGATGCCCGCGAGCACGAGGAAGACGACGGTGACGACGCGGTACTGGCGGCGGAGGTAGGCCATGGCACCGTCACGGACGAAGCCGGCGATTTCGATCATATCCGGGTCGCCGGGGTCGGCGGCGGTCACCTCGTGGTAGAACTTCCAGGCGAAAATCAGGGCGATGAGGGCGCCGGCCGGCGCGATGAGCCAAATGAGGGGCATCGCGGGGTGGGCGGCGGCGCTGGCGGCGGCGTCCTGCGCCCAGACCGACGGGACGCAACAGGCCACGAGCAGCAGCATGCATGCGAACGGGAAAACGCGGTGTAATCGGCTCAGCCTCTCCACGGCAGAGTCTCCTTGTTGAGGGTATGGTGTGGAAATGTCTCTTGTGAACACGATCGGACGCACGACCCGGCGCGCCGAGCGTGTTCCCACCATTGTTTGGATCACGAGCACGTACCTGTTTGGAATCGGTCGCCGACCGCGGCGCGATCCGATGACAAACCAGCCGTCCGACGAGCCGTATGGCTCATCCCGCGCCGGACGGCGCTAGGGGTGCGATGCGTGGGCCCAGGTTCAGCTTTGTTCGCGGGCGATGCGCTTGATCGACTTGCGGATCCGCCGCCGCCGCCGCTCCGAAGGCTTTTCGTAGTAGCTGGTTCGCTTGATATCCCGCGTCAAACCTTCTTTTTCGCACAGTTTCTTGAAGCGGCGGACCATCTGTTCGATGGATTCATTGCTCCGAACCTTGACCCTAAGCATGCACGTCTGACCTCTTCGTGAGAACATACTTTCCCCGCGCCCGACGCTCGGGCCGCGAGAACCGGAACCAAGTATCATAGCGACCGGCGCAGGCCTTGCAAGCGGCTCCGCGGGGCGAAAAAGGGCCAAACGCCCCGGAGACTGCGTTTCGTGCGGGCCGCTGCACTCCCGCGTTATGCCAACGAGCTCAAACGGACGCTCAGGGACGTTGTCCGAAGTCGAATGCCGCCCGGTACATGGCGGCGAGATTGGCCCAGGGTACGCCGGGCGGAAGGTTGTTGGCGTCGCGGAGGATGAAGCGGCCGCCTTCCAGGACGCCGGACTTCAGAATGGTTTCGGCGCGGTGGTAGACCTCCTCGGGCGAGCCGTCGAGCAGTTTGGGCACCTCGACGCCGCCGAGGAGCTCGACATCGGGTCCGAGCTCGCGGCGCAGGGTGGCGAAGTCCACGGGGAAGCCGGTGTCGAACGATTCGACGCCGAGCTCGTCGCGGATGGTGCGAAAGTGTCGCGTCGCGTCGCCGCAGAGGTGCATCGAGCGGCGTTTCTGGTGGTGCGGGTCGATGGTGTCGTACCAGGTTCGATGGTGTGGGAGGACGAGCTCGCGGTACTGCCGGTTGCTGAGCATGGCGATGGAGTCGTCGGCGAACCAGATCTCGTCCGGTTCGGGGAGGTTCCAGTACTCCAGGAAAGCCGCTCGGCGTTTCAGACCGGCGGTGACGATGAAGTCGAAAAGGCAGGTCGCGTAGTCCGGATCGCGGAGCAGATCGGTAAGGATGGCGGGGCCGCGCAGGTTCATCGCGACGGTGAGCGGGCCATCGCTGCCGAGTTCGGCGTAGGGGGCCACGTCGATGGGGCGGCCGAAAAAAGTCGCGCGGGCGGCGATCTTGCGCATGGCGTGAGTCAGCTCGATGCCGCGTTTGTAGAGGGCGAGTTCGAGCGGGTGATCGATGTCGAGTTCGAACACGGCGTGCTTGTGGTCGTCGTCGAGCATGGGCCGGGTGTCGGGTACCTGGTTGGTTCGGTACTCGATGGGGGCGCCCAGTGCCGCGGCCTCGTAGACGTTGAGGAAACTCACGCCGGCCAGCCAGCGTTCGGGCAGGTTGGTGGGGCGGTCGCAGAACAGGTGGTGACGCATGCGCAGGACGTATTCCATACGCAACCAGGCGACGAGCATGGCCCGCGCATCGCTGAAGACCTGTTCAAAGCCGAGGCCGTCGCTGTTGAAGCGCGGGTCCAGCAGGACGATGCGGGTGTTGGTCCACAACGTCGTGGGGACGCGCGCATGGCGTCGGGCGTGGTAGTCGTTCCAGAGGGCTTCTTTCTCCGCGTCGGACAGTCGCGGAAAATCGCCGAAGGGTCCGCATTGATCGCGGTCCAGCGGTGGCAATTGCCATGTCGTCTGCGCGAGTTCGACACACATGAGGGTTCTCCCGGTCGCCGATCCGAATCCGCCGCAACAGTAGCGTACTCGGATGCTTGTGGCGCTTCGC
>JALSRY010000229.1 GCA_026984555.1 Phycisphaerae bacterium | reverse complement strand
ATCAACGTCGTGGTCGCAGTTCGTGTCTCCGGCGCAGGTCTCGCAAGTGTCCGCCACGCCGTTGCCGTTTTCGTCGTCACAGTATATGCCAGCACCAGCCCATTCCCCGTCCATGGTGAGGCACTCGGCCTCGGTGGTGACGGCGCACTCGCAATCGGGCAGGCAGCACGCTCCGGCACCCGGGCAGAGTACATCGTCGCATGTCGGTTGTCCCATCCATATTCCACCCACGGATTGACAATAAGCCATAGTAACCACGTCGCAGCTTCCGTCGGGCAGACAGCAGGCCTTCTCCTCGCCGGTGCAAATCACGCCCGCGCAGGTCGAGCCGCCCATCGGTTCGCCGCCCTGGCCCAGGCATTCCTCGAAGTACATCATCTCGCAGGTTTCGTCGGGCAGGCAGCACGCCTCTGGCATAAATTGGCATTCCACGTCATCGCAAGTAGGAACACCCTGCGGTTCGCCGCCCATGGCGAGGCAATCGTCCAAGCCGAGCACATCGCAGATTCCATCCGGCAGACAACAGGCTTCCTCCGTGTATGGGCACTCCACGCCTTCGCAGGTCGCAACGCCCATTGGTTCGCCGCCCATTTCGACGCAATCGCCTCCCAGAAGCACCTGGCAAGTTCCATCGGGCAGACAACACGCCTGTTCTTCGAACTCGTCGCAGATCACGCCTTCGCAGGTCGGAACGCCTTGCGGCGTGCCGCCGATTGCGAAGCAGTCGGCGATTGGAAGCACTACGCACTGTAAGCCGGGCAGGCAGCACGCTTCGTCCTGCGCCAACAATTGCGCCGGCCCGGCGGCCGCCAGACTTCCGATCAGCAACCATCGTAGAATCGAGTTGTGTTTGTGCATCACAGTTGACCTCCCGCGGCGGCTGCCGCAATCCGTCGGCCTGGGGGAAAGCCGCCTGGCGACGTGTCCGTCACCGCGAGCGGTCGGATTCAGACCAAGTCATTGACTGTCGGCGCGCCGCACAAGCTGCACGCCAACCATCCATATGCATTCAGGGATGGGCTCGCCCCTCTCCGCCTCCCCCGCAACGCACAAGACGCGCACCAAGCACGCCGTGACCTTGCGTTATTCGCCGAGTTGCATGAAACCAGCCTAGCATGTGGCCGACTGGCGGGCAAGATAATATCCCTGAAGGGTTGTGCCAGTGCCGCCGTGCCGCGTGCGGCGATGCCGGCCGATCCGCGGAATCCACCGAGACCACCGCCCACAAGTTCCCCGATGCCGTCCGCGCACAGCGTTTACGAAATCGCTGGGAATCCGGCGGTCTGGGCATAGAATTGGCGACAGAATGGTGGTTCCGGTGCCCGTCGGGCCCGTCTCGCGGAGAAGTCGTCATGCCCGCCGCCGAAACGCAGCAGGATGATCGTTTCACGATCATGTGTCGATCGTGTGACCGGGCGATATTGGCGTCGCGCCAATGGGAAGGGCGTGAGGTGCGTTGTCCTTATTGTTCGACGCCGCTGCGGGTTCCCAAACCCCCGGCCGACGACCACCCTGTTCGAGCGGCGGGGCCATACCTGGGGGCGCGGCGTGGGTTCTACTTCCCCTGTCCCGCGTGCGGGTCGCTGCTCGAAGCGCACACGGGAATGGTCGGCCATACCGGCACGTGTCCGACCTGCGCCGCCCGGATGGAGATTCCCGACCTCAAAGGACGCTCCGGCAAGCCGCGCAAGGCTCGCTTGCTGGAGCCGGGCGAGGATGTCGCGGTCCCCGCGCACGCCTACGGCGCGGATGGGTTGCACGCTCCCCAAATCGTGCGGCTCGACACCGGCGACCACATGATCATCTGCCCGCGTTGCGGGACGTACAACGCGGTGGAAACCGACGCCTGCGCCTCGTGCGCCACTCCGTTCACACTCGACGGAGCGGCGACGGTGGGTGGCATCCGCTCCGAGCGGCAAGCGTCGATCTCGCTCTCTCTCGGCCTCGTCGCGCTGTTGTTTTTCCCGGTGGTGGTGTTCGGGCTGGTCGCGATCGTCCAGGGGCTGCGCGCCCTGATGTTCGCTGGCCCGGGCAAACGTCGGGGGGGCGCAGGCGCCGGTGTGGCGTTGGGGGCCATCTCCCTGATCGGTGCGGCCGCATTCTGGTACTGGAAACTCAAGCCGTAGCGTCTGCCACCGAGCCTATTCGCAGCTCATCGACGCGTGTGCCAGGTATTGGCGATCCCCAAAGCCGGCGGAGGTTCGCGGCGTGTCGATTTCGCTGAAATACGCGATGAGTTGCCCATCGTCCAATGCCAGTTGCACCTCGTATACCGGCAGATTCAACCAGTGGTCCGAGATGTCCACGAGCGTACCGGGGTCTTCCGGGTTGGCGCTGCTGAGAATCTGCGCGACCCGGAACGTCGCACGCCCCGTCTCGTCGAGCGTGATCGTCCCGCGCTGGATATCCAGGATCGGCGGCGTGATGACAAACGACTGGTACACCACGCGTTCCAGCACGCCGCTGCCGCTGTCGAAACGCAACGTTTCCGCGATGATCCACTCGCGCCCGGTCAACCGCGGCGAGGTGCCGCAACAGCCGCCCCAGCATCCGTCCAACGCCGCCAGGTCATCCACGGGAAGCGCCTCGGCCGGCATGTTCCGCAGAGCGTTCGGATCGTCACAATCGCACCCACCCGGTGCCAGAAGAGCATCGAGGGTTGGTGGCAACTCCTTCGGCGGCCGCATGATGAGATTCATGAAGCCCAACAGTTCCCAGCCGCATCCCGTGCCCGCCGCCAGCAGCACCAGTGCGCAGAGAACCCCCATGCCGGTGTGTTTTCGTTGCGTGCGTGTCAACATGATCTTCACCGTCGGTTCGTCCCATGTCATTCGCGCCCAGCGAGGGAATTGTTGATTCCGCAAAGTGTCACGCAAGTGCATCATCGTCGCATCAGTCTCCGCGATCGAACCGGAGAAACCGACCGTCGGTGCGGTGCGGACGGATGGCTGGGCCGGGCACAACATGCCCGCGGCCGTTTCCCGTACAATGCGCGTGAGCCGCGGGAATACGACAGATGCAGCCGCGTTTTCGCACACTACGCACGGCATTCGGTTGGGCGGGTTTCGTCGTCGGTCCGCGGGGGCTGATGCGCGTGTACATTGCCGAGCAATCCCGGGGCGCGTTGCTGCGCGCGATTGCCCGCGATATGCCCGGCGCACGCCACGATCGCCGCCTCCTGCCCGGTCTGGCCGGCAGTCTCGAACGGTACTTTTCCGGCGATCGAGTGGAGCCCGTCGCCGAGCTCGACGAAACGATCGGCACGGATTTCGAGCGGCGTGTTTGGCGCGCTTGCCGCGGGATCGGTTACGGCCGACGGTGGACCTACAAACAACTCGCCGAAGCCGCCGGTTGCCCGCGAGCGGCCCGCGCGGTGGGCTTGGCGCTGGGGCGCAATCCGCGTCCGATCGTCGTGCCGTGTCATCGCGTGGTTCGCAGCGATGGCCATCTGGGCGGTTTCTCCGCCCCCGGCGGGGTTTCGCTCAAGGCGACCCTGCTCGATCTGGAGATTTCCCACGCCGCGGCTAACGGCGCTCGAGCATGATCCGTACCCACGACCGCTCCACGCCCGCGCCCAGCA
>JALSRY010000228.1 GCA_026984555.1 Phycisphaerae bacterium | reverse complement strand
GCGCATCCGGCACGGCGTAATGTCCAGCCAGCGTTGCACGGCTTCGTGGCGTCGATCGGCGTCGATGAGATATCCATCAAAACCCGCCACGCTCGCGTCATAGAGCCACAAGACCGTGTAGCCGCGTTCGCGCAACCATCGGGCGGCGGCCAAAGCCGTCTCGACGGGGATCGGACGGCTCTCGATCGTGCGACCGCTGGCAACATCGCTCAGCAACGCACCGCCCACGGTAATCGCCGCGTCGAGTTCGAGACCGATCGCATCGAGAATCGGGCGCGTCTCGGTGAAGCTGCGCCCCGTACACACGACGACGCGCAACCCCGCATCGTGTGCCGCGTGCAACGCCTCACGGTTGCGCTCGGGCAGGCGATGCTGGTTGTCCAGCAGCGTCCGGTCGAGGTCGATCGCCAACAAATCGTACGGCAAGGCCGCAATCACGCAGCATCCTTTCCGGTTTGCGCGCCGCCGGCGCGTAACGCTCGGCACACCCGCGTCCGGTCGAACGAACCCGGGGGCTTGAGGACCGTATTGTCCCGCAGCCCGGTGGCCGACGCAAACCGCGGCCTTTCGTCGCGAAAGTCTCCGCGGCGAACCGCGCCGGCCACCGTCACGCCGGATGATATACTGCTCGCATGCACCCGCGTGTGGAACGGCTGCCGCAACCCCGCCCCGATTACCGGCGGTTTCTCCGCGTCATCAGGCGTGAACGGCCCGACCACGTTCCGTTGATCGAGCTGGCGATTCACCCCGAGGTCGTCAACGCCCTGCTGGATGCGTCCCCCGTCGCGGGCCGCGCTGACGATGCGTGGGTCGAATCGGTTCGACGGAACATTCGGCTGCACCACCGCCTCGGTTACGACGTCGTGAAATGTTCCGCCCGGATTCCGTGGACGGTTCGCCGGCTGTCCGGTCGGGACGGCTCGGGGCTGACCCGCGGGGACGACGCCCGCGCGTGGGCCGATGAGCACGACGGCCCGATCGGTTCCCTGGAGGATCTCCGGGAGTATCCGTGGCCCACGTGTGGCGGGCCGTGTCCGCCGCCTGCCGCGAGAAGCGGTGGCACCACCCGCCCCGGGGTGGATTTCCGTCCCGTCGAGGCGGCCATCGCGGCCCTGCCCGATGGCATGGGGATTGTCGGGTTTTGCGGCGGTGTGCTCGAATTCGCGATGGACCTGATGGGGATGCAACGGCTGATGCTCGCCGCGGTGCGTGATCCTGAACTTGTCGCCGCTGTCATCCAACACGTAGGCGATACGATTCTCGGCGTGTTCGAGGCGTACTGCCGGCTCGATGCGGTCAAGGCGTTGTGGCTCGGTGACGACCTGGGGCACAAGCACGGACTGCTGATCTCCCCCCGCCTGCTTCGGCGCCACATCCTGCCGTGGTATCGCCGATTCGCGGAGCTGGCGCACGCGGCGGGGCGGCCTTTTCTGCTGCACACGTGCGGACAGACGGAACGCATCATGCCCGATCTGGTGGAACAGGTGGGTATCGACGCGAAACACAGTTTCGAGGACGGAATCGAGCCCGTCGAACAATTCTACGACCGCTGGCACGATCGCATCGCCGTGCTCGGCGGGATCGATGTCCACCTGCTCGCGACGGGCACGCCCGCGGCGATTCGCGCCCGAACGCTGGCGGTGCTCGAACACACCGCCGACGGCGGTTACGCGGCGGGATCGGGCAACAGCATCCCGAACTACGTCCCGCCGGAAAACTTCCTGAGCATGATCGAGGCGGTGGCGGCATTCAACGCAGCGCGGTAACGCCTTGGGAGGAACGGCGCGGTCGCGGGCGCAATCCACAGCGTGGCGCCGCGGGTCCGCGGCGAGCGGCCGGCCGTTGACGGCATGATGGTGCCCCTCCGAGCGTCACGCCGCCGGTCGTCCAGTCGAAAGGCGAAGCGGATTTGACTTGCGCGATGGCGCGTTTTAGCATCCCCTGTTGGTTCCCGGCAGAACCTGCGGGGGATTCAGGAAAACCGCAAACGCAAAAGGAGTCCCGGATGGCCGGCGCGAATGTGCATGTGTTCGATGACAGCAACTTCGAGGTTGAGGTGCTCAACGCGGATACACCCGTGCTCGTGGATTTCTGGGCCGAGTGGTGCGGCCCGTGCCAGATGCTCGGGCCGGTGATCGACGAAATCGCCGATGAATACGTCGGCAAGGTCAAGGTCGGCAAGGTGGACGTGGACAAGGCGCCGCAAACCGCCGCCCGCTTCGGCATTCAGAACATCCCCACGGTCATCCTTTTCGACAAGGGCCAGCCCGTCGAGAGTTTCGTCGGTGTCCGCCGAAAGGGCGACTACCAGGCCGCCATCAACTCGGCCTTGGGCGTGAACTGAGCGATCCGGTCGCCGGATTGCGGCGGCAGGACGTGTGCACAAAAAACGAACCGGCGCGTCCGCGCAGATGGCGGAGCGCCGGTTTTTGCATGATGCCTCGCCGGTTCGCAAGCGAAGCGGCGGGGGCTAATCCACTTTCCACGTATCCCCGCTGGTAAAGAGTTTCTCGAGTTCGCCCTTGCCGCGCTGCTCGATCACGTCGTGAATCTGGCTGTGCAGCAACTGTTCGTACGTGGGCAGCTCGATATCGCGGAAAATGCCCACCGGCTCGGGCATCTCGGGGTAGTGCATCCGCGAGAGCAGGTAGGCATGGGTCGGGCTCGGAGCGCGTTCGTCGTGGATGAGCAGGTCGTCGGGCGTGATGCCCTTACCCAACTCGACGATCTCCGGCTCGGTGCCGTTGAGCCGGATACCCTTGTTCTTCTCCTTGCCGAAGATCATCGGCTTGCCGTGTTCGAGATAGACCAGGTGATCGTCGCGCACCTTGCGGTCGCTCGCGTAGGCGAACGAACCGTGGTTGTAGACGTTGCAGTCCTGGTAGACCTCGATGAACGCAGTGCCCTTGTGCTCGGCCGCGCGGCGGAAGACCTGCTGCATCAGCTTGCCATCGACATCGACACAGCGGGCGACGAACGTGACCTCGGCGCCGATCGCGATGGAGATGGGGTGGATCGGATGGTCGATCGCACCGAAGGGGGACGACTTGGTCTTCTTGCCGAACTCGCTGGTGGGGGAATACTGGCCCTTGGTCAGCCCGTAGATCTTGTTGTTGAAGAGGATGATCTTCAGGCCGACATTGCGGCGGATCGTGTGGATCAGGTGGTTGCCGCCGATGCTCAGGCCGTCGCCGTCGCCGGTGATGACCCACACGTCGAGATCCGGGTTGGCGACCTTGACGCCGGTGGCGACAGCGGGGGCGCGCCCGTGGATACTGTGGAAACCGTAGCAATCCACGTAGTAAGGGAAGCGGCTGGAGCAGCCGATGCCCGATACGATGACGGTGTTTTCCTTCTTGACGCCGAGGTCAGCGAAGGTCTTGAGCAATTGGGTGAGGATCGAATAATCACCACAGCCGGGGCACCAACGGACTTCCTGGCTGCTCTTGTACTGTTTCGGATTGGGTTTGGTAGCAGTTGCACTCACGGCTAGTTGCCTCCGAGGATTTCTTCGGCCTTTTCGGCGATTTCGTGGACCATGAAGGGTTTGCCCTGGACCTTGTGCAGTCCCAGCGTCTCGACGCGGTAGCGCGCCTGCAACACGAACTGCAACTGCCCCATGTTGAGCTCGCACACCAGCAGATGCTTGAAGCGTTTGAGGATGTCCGCCACGTTGGCCGGCATGGGGTTGAGCCAGCGCATGTGCATGTGGCCGACCTTGCGCCCGTCGTGCACGAGGTCTTCGGTCGCCGTGCGGACGGCTCCGAACGTGCCCCCCCACGAAATGAGCAGCAAATCGCCCTCGGACTGGCCGTACACGTCCTGATCGGGAATGTCGTGGACGACGTTTTCGATCTTGCGGGCCCGCAGCTCGGTCATCTTCTGATGGTTTTCGGGATCGTAGCAGACGTTGCCCGTGATGTGTTCCTTCTCGAGACCGCCGATGCGGTGCTGGAGACCGGGCGTACCCGGAATCGCCCACGGGCGTGCCCCGTGCTCGTCACGCAGGTACGGCTGGAACGTCTCCGGATCGGTCGCGTGCGTGATCTTGATCGGCTGGAGTGAGCCGACGTCCGGCACGCGCCAGGGCTCCGAGCCGTTGCCGATGTACCCGTCGGTCAACAGCATCACCGGGGTCATGTACTTGACGGCGATGCGCACGGCCTCGATGGCGGCATCGAAGCAATCCGCCGGCGATCGAGCCGCGAGTACCGGCAGCGGGCACTCGCCGTTGCGGCCGATGATGGCCTGGAACAGGTCCGCTTGCTCGGTCTTGGTGGGCAGGCCCGTGCTCGGCCCGCCGCGCTGCACGTTGACGACGACGCAGGGGACTTCGGTAATGACGGCCAGACCAATCGCTTCCTGCTTGAGGGCCACGCCGGGGCCGCTGGTTCCGGTGGCGGCGACGTTGCCGGCGTAGGCGGCCCCGATGATCGAACACATCGCGGCGATTTCGTCTTCGGCCTGGAAGACGCGAACGTCGAACTCCTTGCGGGCCGAAAGCTCGTGCAAGACATCGCTGGCGGGCGTGATCGGGTACGACCCGTAGAACAGCGGCTTGCCGGCGAGCCGGGCCGCGGTGATCAGCCCAAGCGCGGTCGCCTGGTTGCCGGTCATGTTGCGGTAGATGCCCGGTTCGAGCTTGGCCGGCAAGACCTTGTAGCGCAGGTCGAAAATCTCGGCGGTGTCGCCGAAGTTGTAACCGGCTTTGAGTGCCAAGGCGTTGGCCGTGGCGACGGCGGGTACCTTGGCGAACTTGGTGTCGATCCAGCGCAGCGTGTTCTCGAGCGGGCGATCATAGAGCCAGAAAACCAACCCGAGCGCGTAGAAGTTCTTGCAGCGGGATGCCTGTTTGGGGGGCAGGCCGGTTTCCTTGACCGCTTCGAGCGTGTGGGTGGTGATCGGCACCTTGTACAGGCGATACGGCTGGAGCTCGCCCGACTCGAGCGGGTTCGCGTCGAACTTCGCGCGGGCCAGATTCGCCTTGGTGAACTCGTCGGAATTCACGATCAGAACCCCCCCCTCCTTGAGGTTCTTCAGGTTCACCTTCAAGGCGGCGGGGTTCATCGCGACGAGGGCGTCGAGCCGATCGCCGGGGGTGTGGATCTTCTGGTGGGCGAAATGAATCTGGAACCCGGAGACCCCGCCAAGCGTCCCCGCCGGGGCCCGGATCTCGGCCGGGTAGTCCGGAAACGTACTGACATCGTTGCCGAAGACCGCCGAGGCGTTCGTGAACTGGGTGCCGGCGAGCTGCATCCCGTCGCCGGAGTCTCCCGCGAACAGGATCGCCGCGTGCATCAGTTCTTCGGAGCGTTTGCGCGCCTCCGCCTTCGTCTGTTTGTCTTTTTTCGTTGCTGTACTCATTGCACCAAGTCTCGTCCAACCCGGCACAAGGAGGCCCCGTGGCGGCCTTGTGTCGGCAACAAGTTTTGACCGAAAACGGCAAAAGACGCAGGCCCCCACGCGAGGCTGCGTCGTCTTTCCAATTCCCACCGGCCGACTGAACCTCGTATCATATCGACGTGCGCATGCAACTACCAGAAAGCATCCGCGAAAAAATCGCTCGAAATAGTCATTTTTCCCCCACCGCCGCCGCGGCCGCGGGTACGGGAGGCCCCCTTCGGCCCCAGCGCGGAAGCGCAACCCCCCAAGCGATCAGAATGTCTCCCCGAATCCTCGCATATACCCCGAAACGCGCCGCGATCCTGCGTTCTTGTTACCCCCGGCCCGGTCGCGTAGACTCCGCCCGAACGGTTCGGACTCCATCTTGTCCCCCTTGCCGTGGATAAGCGCATCATGGACATCAAACCTGCCGAGCGTGTGCGGGCGCTGCCCCCCTACCTGATCGCCGAGCTCGACCGCCGCAAGCGCGCCCGGGTCGCCGCCGGCCACGATGTGATCGATTTCGGCGTCGGCGCGCCGGACCGCCCGCCGCGCAGCTTCATCGTCGAACGACTCAAGCAGGCCGCGGACCAGCCGGCCAACCACCGCTACACGCTGGGGCACGGTTGCCCCGCGTTCCGCGAACAGGCGGCGGCGTTCATGGAGGCGCGCTACGGCGTGCGGCTCGAACCACACCGCGAGATTCTCACGTTGATCGGTTCCAAGGAGGGCATCGGCCATCTGCCGCTGGCGCTGGTGGACCCGGGCCGCGGCGTGCTGATCCCCAACCCCGGCTACCCGGCGTATCGCTCGGGCACGATCTATGCCGGGGGCGTCCCCCACGACCTGCCGTTGACCGAGCAGCGCGGCTGGCTGCCCGACCTCGACGCAGTTCCCGCGGCCGTGGCCGACAACGCCGTGCTGCTGTATCTCAACTATCCGAACAACCCGACGGGCGCTTGTGCGCCCATGTCGTTGTTCGAGCAAGCGGTGGACTGGGCCCGGCGACACGAGGTGCTGCTGGTTCACGACGCGGCGTACAACGAGATGTACTTCGGCGACGAGCGCCCGCCGAGCGTGCTCCAGGTACCGGGAGCGCGCGAGGTGGCGATCGAGTTTCACTCGACATCCAAGACGTTCAACATGACGGGTTGGCGGTTGGCGTTCGCCGCGGGCCACGCGGGCGCGTTGGCCGCATTGGCCCGGCTGAAGGTGAACCTCGACAGCGGGCAGTTCGCCCCGATCCAGGAAGGCGGCATCGCCGCCTATGCCGCGTTCGATCGGCCCGAGTTCGACGAAGACCGGGCGATGTACCGCCGGCGGGCAGAGCTGCTGGCCGGCGGCTTGCGGGAGATGGGGCTGCGCGCACCGGACCCGCGGGCCACGTTCTACGTCTGGGCGGGGCTGCCCCCCGGCGTCGATTCGATCCAGGCCGCCAACCGACTGCTCGAACAAGCCGACGTGGTCGCGATCCCCGGCGTGACGTTTGGCAGCGGCGGCGAAGGTTTCCTCCGTTTCGCGACGACCGTGGACCTCGAACGAACCCAGGCCGCACTCGACCGGATGCGGAAATTGTCATGGTAGACCACGCGCGCGAGCGACCGGCCGCTGTGCCCCGGCGCCACTGCCGGGTCTATGTCGGTCTGGGGTCCAACCTGGGCGACCGCGCGGCGGCGCTGCGATCCGCCTTGCGAGCGCTCGACGCCACCCCGACGACGCGCGTGGCGGCGTGCTCGACCTTTCACGAAACCGAACCGGTCGGGGGACCACCGAACCAGCCGGCCTACCTCAACGCCGTCGCGCGGCTGGAGACCGACCTGTCGCCCCAGGCGTTACTCGCGCGGATGCAGGTGATCGAGCGCGCCCACGGACGGGTGCGCACGGTGCGCCACGGCCCGCGCACGCTGGACCTCGACCTGCTGTTGTTCGACGATCTCGTGATCGACGAACCGGGCCTGATCGTGCCACACGCGCGCATGTGGGGGCGTGAGTTCGTGCTGGCGCCGCTGGCGGAATTGTGTGAAATCGACGCGCTGCGGGCGCGTTTTGCAGGAGAAACGCATGTACGTTGATGTGGAATCGAAGGATTTCGACTGGATCGCGGGATACAAGCTGTGCACCGGGTTCGTGAACCCGCGCCCCATCGCGCTGGTCTCGACGATCGCCCCCGACGGCCACACGAATCTCGCGCCGTTCAGCTTCTACAATCTCGTCGCCGCCCGGCCGCCCGTGGTCGTGCTCGGCCCATCGCTCCGGCGCGACGGACGTCCCAAGGACACGCTGGTCAACATCGAGACGACCGGCGAGTTCGTCATCGCGACCGTGACGCAGGATATCGGCCCGCAGATGGTCCGCTGCGCCGCCGACCTGCCCTACGGCCAGAGCGAGTTCGACTTCGCGGGCCTCACGCCGCGGGAAGCGACCAAGGTGCGGCCGCCGCTGGTTCGCGAGGCCCGGGCGAACCTCGAATGCCGATTGCGGCAGATCATCCGCACCGGCGACGAGCCGGGTTGTGGAGCGATCGTGCTGGGCGACGTGGTCGCGATCCATGTGGACGATGCGGTACTCGACGAGAACGGGCAGGTCGATCCGCGCAAGCTCCCCACCCTCGGCCGGCTCGGGGGACAATATTATTGCTCCGTCGGCGAGCCGTTCGAGATGGAGATTCCGAAAACGTAACGCGGGGCTTGCCCCCGTCCGAAGGAGTGCGGGTCGTGAAAAAAGTGCTGTTCGTCTGGGGCGGCTGGGAAGGCCATACGCCGCAAGAAACAACCGAGCTCTTCGCGTCCGGGCTTGCCGAATCCGACTTCGACGTGCTGATCCGCGACCGGCTCGAAGCATTCGACGACGGGGAGCTGTTGCGGTCGATGGACCTGATCGTGCCGAACTGGACGATGGGAACGCTCACGGAGCAACAGGAACGCCACCTGTGCGAAGCGGTCGCCGGCGGCGTGGGGCTCGCGGGTTGGCACGGCGGCATGGGCGACGCCTTTCGCACGAATACCGCATACCAGCACATGGTCGGCGGCCAGTTCGTCGCTCACCCGGGTGACCTCTTGCCGGCGTGGGACGTTCGCATCGTCGATCATGAACATCCCATCACCGCCGGCCTGGCCGATTTCACGATGCACGACACCGAGCGGTACTACCTCCATGTCGATCCGAGTAACCACGTGCTCGCGACGACCTGGATGGAAGGCGGCTTCGACATGCCCGTCGCCTGGACGCGCACCTGGGGCCGCGGCCGCGTGGCCTACGTGTCGATTGGCCACACCTTCGAAGACTTCGCCGTTCCCGAGGCACGCGCGCTCGTCCAGCGCAGCCTGCTCTGGGCGGCTCGTAGCTGAAGCGTTCGAAGCATCCCGGACCCAAGCGGAGAAACCCCGCGCATGACACGTGCCAGTGATCCCGTCAAGGTCGGCGTCGTCGGTTGCGGCAATATCAGCGGCATTTACCTGAAAAACGCCCGGCGACTGGCGGAGTTTGACATCGTCGCCGTGGCCGACCGCGACGGCGATCGCGCACGGACGCGAGCCGCGGAGTTCGATATTCCCCGCGCATGCAGCGCAGAGGAGCTGCTGGCCGACGCGGACATCGAGCTCGTGCTCAACCTCACGCCGCCCGACGCGCACGCACCGATCGCGCTCGCCGCACTCGACGCCGGCAAATCGGTCTACAACGAAAAACCGCTGGCGGTCGAGGTGGCCGACGGGCGGCGTATCGTTGGGCTCGCGAAACAAAAGGGCCTGCGCGTCGGGTGCGCACCGGATACGTTCCTGGGCGGCGCGTGGCAAACCGCCCGCAAGCTGCTGGACGACGGCGCCATCGGACAGCCCGTGGCCGCGGTGGCGTTCATGCCGAGCCACGGCCCGGAAAGCTGGCATCCCGACCCCGCGTTCTTCTACCAGCCCGGCGCCGGTCCGCTGTTCGACATGGGGCCGTATTATCTCACCGCCCTGATCCACTTGCTCGGTCCGGTACGCCGGGTGACCGGCTCGGCCCGCATCAGCTTCCCGCGGCGCACGATCACCAGCGAGCCCCGGCGTGGCGAAACCATCGACGTACACACGCCGACCCACGTCGTCGGCCTGCTGGAGTTCTCCAACGGCCTGATCGCCACCTTGCTGACGAGCTTCGACATCTGGCACGCGAACCTGCCATTCATCGAGGTATACGGCGCCGCGGGCTCGATGCATCTGCCCGATCCCAACGGGTTCGGCGGCATGGTCCGGCTGCGTGGCGCCGGCGAGTCGGCATGGCGGGATGTCGCGCCGCAATTTCCCGGCACCGGCAACGAACGCGGGCTGGGCCCGGCCGACCTGGCCCGCGGGCTGCGCACCGGACAACCACATCGCGCCTCGGGCGAGCTGGCGTTGCACGTGCTCGACGTGATGCACGCGATCTTGCGAGCCGCCGCCACCGGGCGACACGTCACGCTCGCGACGACCTGCGTGCGGCCGGCGCCTTGTCCACCGGCCGAATCCCCGTAGACTCTACGCACTATGTTTGATGCCCTGACCAACCGACTCAACGGCGTATTCCGCAGCATCCGCGGTCGTGGCCGGATTACGGAAGACAACGTTCGCGAGGCGATGCGTGAAATACGCACGGCTCTGCTGGAGGCGGACGTACACGTGCAGGTGGCCCGCAAGTTCTGTGACGACTGCCTGCAAAAGGCACTGGGCATGCACGTCATCGAGACGCTGCGGCCCGAACAGGTCATCGTCAAGGTCGTTCACGATGAGCTGGTCGCGCTCATGGGGCCGATCGAAACGCGCATCCCCTTCGTTTCGCAACCCCCGACGGTCATCCTGATGGCCGGCCTCCAGGGCTCGGGCAAGACGACCACCTGCGCCAAGCTGGCCCGCTACTGCATGATGCGGGGCAAAAAGCCGCTGCTGGTGGCGGCCGACCTCAAGCGTCCCGCCGCCATCGACCAGCTCGAAGTCCTCGGTCAACAGCTCGACGTGCCGGTGTACGCGGAACGCGACCACCAGAACCCCGTCAAGGTGTGCCGGGCCGCGGTGCGCGAGTCGCGGAAGCTCGACCGCGACGTGGTGATCCTCGACACCGCGGGCCGCCTGGCGATCGACGACGAGTTGATGGACGAAATCTCGAAGGTCGCCGGCGCGACCCACCCCCACCAGATCTACCTCGTGCTCGACGCCATGACCGGCCAGGACGCCGTCAACACGGCCAAGGCTTTCGACGAACGGCTCGAGCTCGACGGCGTGATCCTGACCAAGTTCGACTCGGACACCCGCGGCGGCGCGGCGCTGAGCGTCAAGGCCATTACGGGCAAGCCGATCAAGTTCATCGGCGTCGGCGAAAAGTTGGACGCGATCGAGGAGTTCCACCCGGACCGGATCGCCGGCCGCATCCTCGGCATGGGCGACGTGGTTTCGCTGGTGGAAAAGGCCCAGGAGACGTTCGACGCCGAAGAAGCCGCCAAGGCCCAGGAAAAAATGGCCAAGGGCGTCTTCGGGCTCGACGATTTCCTGTCGCAGCTCGAGAAGTTCCGCAAGATGGGGCCGATGAAGCAGATCCTCAAGATGATCCCCGGCGTTGGGGGCGCGCTTGATGGCGCGGACATGCCCGAGGAGGATCTCAACCGCATGCGCGGGATCATTCACGCCATGACCCCGCGGGAACGCGCCAAGCCGGAGATCATCGAGGCTTCGCGCCGGCGGCGTATCGCCCGCGGCGCCGGCGTCGAACCGCAGGACGTCAGCGGCCTCGTCAAGCAGTTCATGCAAATGCGCGGCTTGATGAAGACCATGGCCGGCATGGGGCTGCGCGACCGCATGCGCATGACGCAGGCGCTCGGGCAGACCGGCATGCTCGAAGGCGGGACCGTTCCGAAGCTGCGCAAGGGATCGACCAAGTACAAGCCCCGCCGCCAAAAACGACGCAAACGCCGCCGACGCTGAGCGTCCGCCGGCGTTGGCTCCCTCCCCGTCAAGGAGCACACGTCATGATCGGGCTCGTTCCCCGACGCGCGTTCATGCGGTTCGAGCTGTCCATCCGCCGGATGCCCGAGACGCCCGCTATCGACGGCCGGCCGGGCAAATGGAAGCCCGAGTATCTCCTGCCCGCGCTCGTCGAAATCGAAAACACGCCCGCGTTCGCCGACGTGTACGCCGCCTGGAACGAGCACCACCTGCTCGTGGCTTTCGACATCCCCAACCGGCGCGGGCGTCTGATCTGCGACCCGCGGCAATGGTGGAAACACGACGGTCTGCGGGTCTGCGTCAATACCCGCGACACGCCCGATATCCGGCGCGGCACGCGCTTTTGCCACTTCTTCTACTTCCTGCCCACCGGTGGCGGATCGGACGGCCGCCATCCGCTCGTCGGGCTGCACAAACTCAGTCGCGCCAAGGACGCCCCTCCCGCCACCGATCTGAGCCAGGTTCGCATCGGCGTGCGCATCGAACGCACGCGGTATTTCCTCGAAGCGGCCATTCCCGCAAGCTGTTTGCACGGCTGGAATCCTGCCGAGCACCCGCGGATCGGGTTTTTCTACAAGGTCAACGATACTTGTCACGGAAGTCAGCATCTGACCGTGAACGACGAGATGGGCTGGAACGCCGACCCGAGCACGTGGGCCACCGCCGTATTGGTGTAGTCTGGCCTGCCGCGGATGCAGGATGTCCGGCGCCGGAGGCGGAGCGCGCCGGCATGGTTCTTTTTGTTTCAAAAATTTCGCAAATCTTCTGCGCACGCCCTCCCCGACCCCGTATACTGAGAAGTGGGTAGTTCGGGCGCCCGGGCGCATCCGCGCACGGGGCGTCATGTCACGAAACACTGGCCGATCGATTCGACGCATCAGCCGGATCGATTCACACCAGCAGCGCGGGTCTTGCCGCCTATCGACGAACCCCGTACTGCGGCCCATGAGAAGGGGTTGGACCTATGCAGTTCACGAAATACCTGGTGGCGGTCGCGTTGGTAATGGCCGGCAGTCGCGCTTATGCCCAAACCTGGACGAGCGGCCCCCCATTTCCCGATCCCAACCAGTCCCGGGCCTATGGGGCCGGCGTGCTGCACAACGGCATGATCTATGTGATCGGCGGCATCCCACTCGGCAACAGCGGCGACAAAGACACCCCCGTCCACATCCTCTACCCCGGCGCAAACCAGTGGACCACCGGCATCTACGCGGAAGGCCAGGTCGTTCGGCAAGGTGCCGGCGTCGATGACCTCGGCCGCTTGGTCGTCTTCGGTGGCGTAGACGGACGCGATCCGGGTGGCGATCCCGGCGCCGCCTACGTCTACGACCCCAACGAAGGCCAGTACCAGAGCATCGCTCCGCGCGCCCCCGCTGCCCCGCTGGAATACTTCGCCTGGGCCACCGACGACCAAGGCCGCATCTACTCACTCGGGGGCGGTCCCGGCGAATCGGCCGACGCCGGCCAGCCCAACAGCACCTATTGCGAACGGTACATCGGCAGCGCTGATACGTGGGAACCCATCGCACCGTTGCCGGCCGCCCGCGCCGACGCGGCGGCGGCATACGACGGGCGCGGCCATATCCTGCTCATCGGCGGGATCGACGCACTGGCCAGCGCTCGCGCGTCAACGGTGTTCCAATACGACATCGCGACCGACTCCTGGAGCACCACCGCCGTCCCCGATCTGCCGGTGGCGCTCAGTGGCGCCCGGGCCGTGCTCGGTGCCGACGAGCGTGTGTACGTCCTCGGGGGCGTGACCGGAGCCATCGGCGCCGGGATCACCGGGCAGCAGGTTTTTGCGCTCGACCGCGACGGGCTGACCTGGAGCAGCGTGGCCGACATGTCCGTTCCGCGGTCACACTTCGCCGTCGTGATCGATGACGAC
This sequence comes from Phycisphaerae bacterium, assembly GCA_026984555.1. GTDB lineage: Bacteria > Planctomycetota > Phycisphaerae > UBA1845 > Fen-1342 > JALSRY01. The sequence continues at coordinate 3,026 of JALSRY010000228.1, read as the reverse complement.
GACTACATTTGGGTCATGGGCGGCATGAACGACAGTGGTGGCACAAACCTCGTGGAGCGGCTGTTCACGCCGACGTGCCCGGTCATCACGCAGCCTCCGGAACCGACGAACCCCTGGGCCGGCAGCGTCGCCGGTTTTGCCGTCGTCGCCGCGGGCACCGAACCCTTCGCCTACCAGTGGCGCAAGGACGGCCAGGCACTGGCGGACGGCCCCACCGGCACCGGCAGCACGCTGGACGGCGTGACCGCCGCCACGTTGACGATCCTCAACCCCGGCGCCGACGACGCGGGCACCTACGACGTCGTCGTGTCCAACGACTGCGGCGCGACGACCACCGCCGCGGCCCAGCTCACCATCCGCCAGCCGCCTGCGCTCCCCACCCAGTGGGTCGTGACGAACCTCCACCCCGCCTGGGCGGTCAACGGATCCCAGGCCCTGGGCATCGACGACGGTCGCATCGGCGGCTGGGGAGACCGGCCGGTCCTGCTTCCGGACGGGCGCACGTTCGACCTCCATCGTCCGGTGGTCTGGGACGCGGCGACGCTCACCGACGCCGACCTCACCCCGGCCGACTCGGTCGGCGGCGCGATCTACGACGTCGAAGGCGATTTGTTGGTGGGCTGGTTCTGGCACACGTGGAGCTGCCCGGGGGGCGGCCAGATGTGGACGTGTGCCTGGCAGTCGGCCAGCTTCTGGACCGCGCCGGCGATGGATTTCACCGAGGCCGTCCACGGCTCCGGATCGGAGTACGACTACGCCTACGACACCGATGGCCAACGCATGGTCGGCACACTGAACTACGAATACCAGGAGGGCATCTATACCAGCCGGGCCTACCTGTGGAACAGCGACGGCACCGGCTCCTCGCTGCATTTCCCGGAAGCCAGCGAGACCGGCGCCACCGCCATCGACGGCAACCGCCAGTATGGCTGGTACCGCGTGGGCGCCGGTTCGTCGCGCCTCGTGATGTGGACCAACACCGCCGCGAGCCACCGGGACATCCAGCCCGCGGGCTACGCCTACGCCTCGGTGAGTGGAGCCGCGGACGACCAGGCCGTCGGCTACGCGGACAGCCACGCCGCCCTCTGGGCCGGCGCTGCGGCCGCTTTCGTCGATCTCAACCCCACTGGGGCCCTGTCGAGCGGGCTCACGGCGGCCCAGAGCGGCCTCCAGGTCGGTTACGTGGAAAACCACGCCGCCTTGTGGCGCGGCAGCGCCGATTCACAGGTCGATCTCGGCGTGTGGGCGCCGGCCGACTTCACCAGCACGCGGGCCGAAGACCTCGACGTCGCCCCTGACGGCACGATCACGGTCGTCGGCTGGGGATACAACACGGCGACGAGCCGCTATGAGGCCCTGATGTGGCAAGGCGTCTCGCCGGCGGGCGATCTCGACGGCGACGGTGACGTCGATCTGTCCGATCTGGCGATCCTGCTGGCGGCGTACAACACCTGCGAAGGCGATGCCTCTTACAACCCCGTCGCCGACCTCGACGCGAGCGGATGCGTGGACCTGGCCGACCTCAGCGTGTTGCTGGCCCATTACGGAGCGTAGCATCGCCACGGCGTCCGGATACAATCTGGTCGGGCCGAGGAGATCCGACTATGACCGATGTCGCCGCCGGACTGACCACCACCAAAGCGCCGTTCATCGAGCAAGCCCGGTGTGACGGCCGGCTCTACATCGAACAGCCGTACGCGCTGTACAGCGAGGAAAACCACGAGGCATGGCGGCGGCTCTACGCGCGCATCGCGCCGCGCTGGCGGCGTTACGCCCACCCGCGTTTCCTCGAAGGCATCGACCAGCTCGCGTTCGATCCCGACCGCATTCCGCGGCTCGAAGACGTCAACCGTTTCCTCGAGCCGCTCAGCGGGTTCTCGGCCCGCGCCGTCAGTGGCTACGTACCCGCCTACGCGTTTTTCGAATCGCTGCGAAACCGCGCATTCCCGACGACGATCACGATCCGCGAATCCACCCGGCTGGATTACCTTCCCGAGCCCGACATCTTCCACGATGTCGCCGGGCATGTTCCCATGCACACCGATCGCGTCTTCGCCGATGTGCTCGTGCGCTTCGGCGAGGTGGCCCGCAACGCCGCGGAAATGACCGCCGAGATCACCGACGCCGACGTGCGTATCCACCGCGTCGAGAGCATCATCAAGGCGATGGCCCGCTTTTTCTGGTTCACCGTCGAGTTCGGGTTGATGCACACGGCCGACGGGCTCCGCGTCTACGGCAGCGGGTTGCTCAGCTCCTTCGGCGAGTTGGAACACTGCATCGAGTCGCCCGACGTGCAACGCTACCCGTTTCAGCTCGAATGGGTCGTCAACCAGTATTTCGAAATCGACCACTACCAGCCATTGCTCTTCATCGTCGATTCGTTCGACCACCTCTACGGCCAGGTCGATCTGCTCGACGAGTGGGTGCGCGCCGGCCGGCTTGACAACGTCAGCCCCGGCGAACCCAACGTCAACGAGGCCGATCTGCGCTCGTTTCTCGACGCCCTCACGTAAAGCGACCGCCGCGCCGGCCCGCGCGACCTGGAGTGGCCGGAAAAGTGGGCGGGCCGCCACCGTTCGACGCCGGAGCGTGCGCACGCTATCCTGCAATCGGCTACGACACGTATGGAATGTCCTTGCGCGGGAGGAGTGCCCCATGAAACGCTGGAGATGGTTCGCGGCGGCGCCGCTCTTGCTCGCCGTTGTGGTCGGCTGTGCGCCGACGCGCGTCACGACCCGTTCGCTGCTGGCGGAAATGACCGACCTGCCCGGGCTCGCCGCCTACCCCCGCCCGGTATTCGTCTGCCGGCAGTTTTCCAGCTACGACCGCCGCTCGAAGACGCCCGCCGACCACGCCGGTTGGTTCGCCAACGGTGACGCCGGGAACTACCTGCGGGTCGAGGAAGTCGGCGACCGCAAGGAGTACGTGATGATGGACGCGGACGGTCCCGGCGCGATCGTGCGAATCTGGTCCGCCAACCCCCGGGGCACGCTGCGGATCTATCTCGACGGCGCCACCGATCCTGT
>JALSRY010000227.1 GCA_026984555.1 Phycisphaerae bacterium | reverse complement strand
CTCCACCGCGGGTGGCGCGGGGATGAAGGTGGACCTTCGCCGTGGAGGACGCGCAGGCCGTGCGAGCTTCCGAATCGAGGGTGGTGCTCGTCATCAATGCCGGTTCGTCGAGCATCAAGTTTTCGGTGTTTGACGCTCCGGGCGACGAGCCGGTGCTCCGGTTGCGCGGGCAGGTCGAGGGGCTGGGGGGCTCGCCGCGGTTTCGCGCCACGGGGGCTGACGGGACGACGCTGGCTCAAGAGGATTGGCCGGCGGACGGACGCGGGACGGCACACGACCGGGCACTGGCGCGACTCGCACCGTGGCTGGCCGGTCGCATCGGTCCCGCGCCGCCGATGGCGGTGGGGCATCGGGTGGTGCACGGAGGGGCGACGCTGCGCCGTCCAATGCGGATCGACGGCGTGACGATGCGCACACTCGAGGGCCTTGTTCCGTTGGCTCCGCTGCACCAGCCGCACAATCTCGCGGGCATCCGGGCGGCGATGGTAGCGTGGCCCGAAGCCGTGCAGGTTGCGTGTTTCGATACCGCTTTTCACCGTGACCATCCCGACGTCGCCGATCGTTTTGGTCTGCCTCGGTCGCTGCACGATCGGGGGGTGCGCCGGTTCGGGTTTCACGGGTTGTCGTATGAATACATCGCCGGCGCTTTGGCGCGGGTGGCGCCGGAGGTCGCCGGCGGTCGCGTGATCGTGGCGCATCTCGGCGCGGGGGCGAGCATGTGCGCGATGCGGGCGGGGCGGAGCGTGGACAGCACGATGGGCATGACAGCGCTCGACGGGTTGCCGATGGCCACACGTTGCGGCAGCCTCGACCCCGGCGCGGTCCTCCACCTGCTGCGTGACGGGCTCGATGCCGACGAACTCGAAGACTTGCTCTACCGGCGGTCGGGACTGCTGGGAATGTCGGGCGTGTCGGGAGACATGCGCATGCTGTTGGACGCTGCCCGCCGGCCCGGTGGTCAGGCCGCCCGCGAGGCAATCGAGACGTTCATCTACCGCGTCAACCGCGAGTTGGGAGCGCTGGCGGCCACGATCGGGGGGCTCGATGCCTTGATCTTCACCGCCGGAATCGGAGAGCGTTCGGCGGAGATTCGCGCGCGGGTCTGCCACGCGGCGGCGTGGCTGGGGGTGCGGATCGACGAAGAAGCGAACCGCCGAGGCGATGCGCGTCTCTCCCCGGCCGGACATCAGCCGCAGGTGTGGGTGTTGCACACGGACGAGGCGCACATGATCGCCCGGCACACGCTCGCGCTCGTGGGAGGCCCGGCACCGGGCGGGTGACGACACCGGCCGGGGCGGGCTGGTCATTCATGGGATGGTGGCTCCGTGCCGCGGCGGCAGGCGGGCGAGCAATGCGCCCGCGCACGGTCCGGGACAGGTGCCGGCGGGTTCAGTTTCCGAACATCGGGTCGCCGTCGTAACCCAGCGCGCGGAAGTCCAGCACGCCGTGGCAATCGTCGCACTGGCGGGCTTGGCGTTGGGGGGAGATTTCGTGGTTGAGGCTCAGGTACATGACCGTGTCCACGAACTCGTACTGACCGGAGTATTCCTGCCCGGCGTAGGCGGCGCCCTCGCGCAGGGCGGCACCCCAGTCGAACTTCTCGACGAACGGGTTGTCGCCGGCGGCATGGCCGAAAAGGTGCGGGACGAGCAGGCGATGGTTGATCTTGTCGGCGGGCTGGCGACCGACGACCTTCTTGAAAGGGTAGAGCTTGGCTTGCGGGTCGTCGAGACTGCCCAGCGGACGGGCCAGTACGACGGGGGTGGTGGTGAACTGATCGTTGATTCCGACCACCACGCGCTGCCAAGTGCCGTTGTACCACATGAGCTGGGGCCGGAGGTTCGTGGCCCACACCAAGCGTCCTTTTTCTTTTTGGTACGTGGGTCGGCCCTCCTGAGTGGGGATGTCGGTACGGTCTTGGCCAGCCTCATCCCAATACCAGGCTACGAGCGTCGGCACGACCTTCGCGTAACGCGGAATGTGACAGCTCTGACAGGCTACGCGGTTGAGGTGGCGGTTGAGGATCTCGCGGTTGTGGAGCGGGACGGAGGCGTGGCAGCCGCGACAAGAGACCTCGCCTTCGTTGGTGTGTAATTGGGTGACGCCCGCCATCTTGTGTTGCGAACCGTAATGGCAGTTCTGGCAGGCGAGATCGGGTCCGTCGGGGGACATGTGCACATCGATATCGAACGTGGGGTCGATCAGCGCGGTGGACAGGTCGCCGTGCTTGGCGTTGTCGGCGCCGCCAGCGTAGAAATGGCAGTTGCCGCAGCCCGCGCGGGTGGGTATGCCGACCGTCCAGGCGACACGTTCGACATCGGTGTCGCTGGTGGGATATCCGCCGTCCTGGTCCTTGTGATACTGCCCCGAGTTTTCGTGACAAACGAGACAGTCGATATTGGCGGGGTTCGAGAAGTCGAAGCTGTTGTCCACCCAACCGTAGCCGGGGTGGCACTGCGCGCAGCCGGCCTCGTTGGAGGGGACGGCGATGAAGAAGTTGTCGATCAGATCGCGTTTGCCGTGGATCTGTCCTTCCATGCCGGCGATGCCGTAGACGGGGCCTTCCCACTTCCAGTGCGCGGTATCGAGGAAATCGACGGCGTCCTTGTGGCAGCGGAGACAGATGCCCGGTGTATAGGGGGCGTGGATGATCCGCTCGAACATGATCTGGTGGAACGTGGGTTCGTTGGGCTCGTTGGGCTCGCCGCCGGGCTGGTTGGGTTCGTTCGGTTCTGCCCCGCCGCTGGAGCCGGTGTCACCACCTGCGCCATCGCCGGCGGCACCGTCGCCGGTGTCGTGACCGGCTGAGCCGCTGGTGTCCGAGCCGTTTCCCGGGGCGTGGTGGTTCGGTTCGGCGCCGGTGTCAGGCTGGTTGGCGTCGCCGGAGTTATCGGTCGTCGAGGGGCCGGTATGGTATTCGAGCGGCAAGTCGATGCCGAGAAAACCGCAGCCGTCGGTGAGCAGGATCAGGCTCGCCAGAACCACTGTCGCTGCGAGAAAGACCCCGAACGTCCGGTTGACAGGTTGCACGGTGGTTCCTCCGACTCGGCGTCGTTGCGTGTTGGACCCACGAAAACGCGGGTCGGGCACCGTCCCGTTTGCTGGCAAGCCTTGTTCCATGCGTATGTTGGTGCCGTGAGCGGGTATGTTCTCAGAAATGAGAATCGACGATTCTCGCCGGGGTTCGTTCCGGGTGTTCCGCGATGTTTCGGGAACGGGGACAAGCGTTCGCCGCTGTGCGGCCGCGCGGATTACGGCGAATAGGTGCGTTGGAGGTGCGTCACGCCGTGGCAGATGAGGGTGCAACTTCCGCTGCGTCGCCCGGTGTCCCGGTAGCGTAAGCGGTGGGTATGCGGTTCGGGGCGGACGATTCGGGTATCGAAGTTGATCAGGTGGGTGTGGTCCGAGCCCATGCCGCGCAGCAGGCTGACGCCGTGGGGGTCGTGGCAGGCGGAGCAGGGTGAGCGTTGTTCGACGACGTGGAGGGTGTGGAGGGGGAAGCTGCGGTCGGACAGGACGATGGTGCGTTGGTGGCACTTGTAGCACAGGGCGTATTCGAAGGCGGATTCGACAGTGTTGTCGCG
>JALSRY010000226.1 GCA_026984555.1 Phycisphaerae bacterium | reverse complement strand
TCGCGGTAGGTATGGCAACGGACCATCGCCCAAGCTTTTCCTCGACGCAGCGTGTAGTAGCCGCCGGCCTCGAACGCGCGTGATTCCGGCTCACGGGCGGTTTCGACCGGCAGGTCGACCCCCTCGCGGCCCAACAGCCACAGCAACGCTTCGTCCCAGGGCCCCGCGGGCAGCAGACGCCGGCGATGGCAGATCGCATGCGCCAGTTGAATCGCCGGCCGAACGTCGGCGTAGTCGCCCGCCGTCAGCGGCAACACGAGTGCGCCGTCGTTGTTGCCATAGTTTGGTACGCGACCGGTGTCCGGGTCGCTCATCTGGAACAGGAATTCCCCCGCTCGGGCCAACGCTTCGTAACAGTCCGGTGGAAACCGCTCTCCGGCCAGCTCCGCCACCCGAAACGCCCAGGCCAGTACGTGCAGCATCACCCGGTGATAGTTCATCGAGTGTTGGATATACGCACCATCTGCGTACACCTGGCGGCGAATCTCCGCAATCAGGATCCGCCGGCCCAACGCCGCCCAGTGCCGCGCGCGGCGCAGCTCCGGGAAAAGAAGCCCGATCGTCAACAAGCCCGTCGCTTCGCTCAGTGCGTGATTGTTACGCTGCGAACGAGCGTAGGCGATGTTTCCCTCGATTCGGCGTCCGTGCTCGGCGAGCATCACCACCGCCCGCGACAACCGCTCCGGAGTCGTCGCGTTCGCGCCGGCGAAGGCGTAAAGCCCGAAACACAGCGACATCGCCCGCAGGGCACACTCCTGCCCGCACTGCCAGTGTGGACCGAGGTTCGGCGGATTCGCCTCCCGCCAGGAGTCCACCAACTCCCAGAATCCCGCGGCAAAACGCTCTTCTCGGGTGGCTCCGAATGCTCGCACCAAGTCGTACACCCACGCAAAACGCCCTGGTTCCCAGATGAATTTGATGTCTCCGCGATCACCCTCGAAGTCCCCCGCATCGCACCAGTGGCGACCGGGTTCGGCCCGCTGACCCGTGAACGGATTGAGAAACCAGTCGAACGGAAAACCCAGCTCGCCCCATCGCGACGAGAAGTACAACAGGCGACCCGCCAACACCTCCTCCGCTCGTTTCACTGCCTCCGCACCCGCCTGCGCGGGTGGCTGTGGCGGGCACCCGGGCTCGAAAAAGAAAGGCGGACACGCCGAGCGGCGAAACCGGGCGTATCCCTCGGCATCCGCCGGAACACCAGGTCCTAGCCACGCCGCCAACGGCCGGGCGTCCCAACCGCGGGCCGGAAAACGGCGTTTGAGCAAACCCGACCGCCGACGAAATGTGTACGCGGCCCGGTAGAGCACCCCGCCGGCGCCGAACTCCCGCAACGCTGCTTGTGCGAGTTCGAGCTTCCTGATGCCCATCACGCGATTCCAAACGGCGAACGCAGCTCGCCGACAACGGGGGCCTGTAACCCGAGCTGATAGCCATTCTTCCGTCACGCCGGCGGCAACCGGCGGAAGATGCCGGCCCGTCGCGTCCGCGTCCCCGCGGGAGACGCGACAAACGCCGCCGGGTCGCTAAGCGGCGTGTTCCGGCACGGCGCCCAGCCGCTCCCCGTACTCCACCGCGATATCGATTGTGCGGTTTTCTGCGGCCGAGCTCATGGCTGCAAAGCTGGCCAGTGTGACGTTCACCAGCTCGTCGAGCGGAATCAACGCCGCGCCGCCCGCCGCCACCCGGTCGACGAACGCCGCGAACACCCGCGAGTGCCCTTTGTCCATTCGCGGCGTTTTGAATTTCGAGAATCCTTTGAACCCATAGCCCAGCGTGCGGCGGAAGTTTTCCAGTCGAAGCACGCGGCCCTCGCTGAAGACTTCGAGCAGCTCTTTGGGGTACGCCTTGCTCCCGTTCGCGAAGTAGTTGACCGACCCGATCGAACCGTCCTCGAAACGCAGTCCGATCGACATCTTGTCGGTTTGCACCGCGACGCCCGGCCCCATCATCGTGGCCGCGACTGTCCGCACCGGGCTGCCCGCGAGGCAGGCCATCAGATCGATGAAGTGGCAGGCTTCACCGATGATGCGTCCCCCACCGCGTTGCGGATCCTGCGTCCAGTGGTCCGGCGGAATGATGCCCGCGTTCACGGTCATCGTCATCGCCAGTGGCTCGCTCCGCCCGCGCAACAGCGAGCGCATCTGCTCGATGTGAGGGCTGAAACGCCGGTTGAAACCCACCATCACGTGGCGATCCGGCCGGGCCGCGGCTGCCTCCATGATCCGCGCGACTTCCTCGACGTTCATCGCCAGCGGCTTCTCGATGTACACATGCTTGCCGGCGGCCAACGCATCGCACACGAAGCGAGCATGCACGTTATGCCCGACCGCGACCAGGACGGCGTGAACCTCCGGGTCGTCCAGCACCAGCCGCGCGTCGGTCACGGCCTCGGCCACGGAGAATTTCTCCGCCAGGTGCCGTGCCGCGGCCGCGTTCAGGTCCGCCACATACTTGATACGCGCCGCGCTTCGGGACAAGTGCGGCATCAGCGTCATTTTCGAGAAATTGCCCGCGCCGATGACTCCTACGACGGCCTGCCCCGCCGCCGGCGCCGCCGCGCTGGCGATCTCGATACGTGGTCGGCGCATTACCTCGGCCGGGTACTCGAGTACCACGCCCAACGCTGAGCGGTCTTCGGTGATCACCTTGTAGGCCGCCGCCGCGTCGCCGTGGGGATAGCGGTGGGTAATCAGTTCATCGACGCGGAGCGCGCCGGACCGCAGGGCTTCGAGAACCGCCTGGAAGTTCCGCTGCTCCGTCCAACGCACCAGTCCGTAGGGATAGTCGTGCCCGGCCTGTTCGTATGCGTCGTCGTAACGCCCCGGACCGTATGAACACGAAACCTGGAACGTCAGCTCCTTCTCGTAAAAATCAGCCCGGCGAAGGTTCAATCCCACCACGCCGACGAGCACGATCCGGCCCCGTTGCCGGCACATCTGGGCCGCCTGATGCACGATTTCATCCGTCTTGGCCGACGCGGTAATCAGCACGGCGTCGACCCCGCGCGCCTCGGTCCAGGTCTCCGCCGCCACCACCGGATCACCTTCCCCCGCGCGAACCGTTCGAGCGCCGAGCTTTTCCGCCAGCGCCAAGCGTTCGGGATGGATGTCGACCCCCAGGACGTCGCATCCAGCCGCCCGCACGAGCTGTACGGTTACCAGCCCGATCAGCCCCAGCCCGAAAACGACCACCTTCTCACCCAGCGCCGGCGCCGCCAATCGCATGCCCTGGAGCCCAATGCTCGCGAGTACAGTGAACGCCGCCGCGGCGTCATCGACCCCGTCCGGAATCTTCGCACACAGATTCTTCGGGACGCAAACCACCTCGGCGTGCGGGCCGTTGCTGACCACCCGATCGCCCGGTGCATACCCCTGGACACCCGCGCCCACCTCGAGCACACGCCCGGCGTGGCAGTACCCCAGCGGTAACGGCTCATCGAGGCGGTTGAACACCGCTTCGAGGGTCGGCAACAATCCGTCGGTGCGAATCTTGTCGAGTACCTGCTTGACCTTGTCGGGCTGACTGCGCGCTTTCGCGATCAACCCCGCTTTGCCGAACTCGACGAGCATCCGCTCAGTGCCGGCTGAAA
>JALSRY010000225.1 GCA_026984555.1 Phycisphaerae bacterium | reverse complement strand
GGAGCGACCTACGGGGTGGTGTCGTCGGCGGGAGCGGGTGCGGACGAGAGCTGGTTCTCGGTGGCAAGGGGGGGATCGTGGGATTTGGTCAGGCTGGGAGTTTCGGCGGGGGAGCCGCAGGCGTGGGCCAGGTGATAGCGGACCGAGCGTTTGTGGTTCCAGTGGTCGCGTAGTCGGCGTGTGGCTTCGGCACAGGGGACGACGCGCAGGGAGTGGGTATTCTCGCAGAGTTTCAGGCGCTGGAGCGATTCGATGGCGTCGGGGGCGTCGAAGCACAGGGAAACGCCGAAGCGATCGTTGAAATAGTCGGCGACCTGTTTGGCGAGGTTGGCGGGAGATGCGGGGGTATTGGCGGGCTGGTGGCAGAAAACGTATCCGAGGAGGGCTTCCTTGAGCTCTTCCTGAGCGGTCATGGCGATGAGGGTCTGGAGCGCGCCGCTGTTGTTGCTCAGGTTCTGGTAGTAGAGGTTGCGGGCGCGTTGTGAGCTTCGGAGCGTTCGGGCGCGGCGATAGCCCAGAAACGTGCGGACGGTCACGGCGCCGGCACCGAAGAGTACGATCCAGGCGAGCTTGAGGGTCGCGAGCGTGGTAGCGAGCTTGAAGACCTTGGTGGCGGTGCTGCCGAGGGTGCCTGCGCCGCCGCCGGCGACAAGCAGGCGATCGCGCCAGGTCATGGTGACGCGGGCGTGGGGGAGGAGGGCCTCGACGTCGGCTTGGGGGATGTCCTTGAAAATCTTGATGATGACGTGCGGATCGTCCCGCAGGCGCGCGATGACGACGATGCGGCGATAGAGGGGCAGTGTTCGCGATTCGCCGCGGATGGGGTGGCGCAGGGTTCGGCGTTCGTGGCGGGTACGGCTGAGTCCGCGGACCCAGACTTCGAGGTGTTCGATCAGTTCGGGGCACAGCCGGACGCGCAGGCCGAGGGTGTTGGCAGCGCGGACGGCGGCCTCGATCTGCAACTCGGAGAGTCTCTGGAAGTTGGCTTTCTGGAGGAGGTATTCGAGTTCGCGGAGCAGGGTCTGGTAGGCCTGGGGTGTGCGGAGAGATTCGAGCGGGCAGACGGGGTGCGTGTCGCGATCGGGGTTGAAGGTGGCGTAAAGGTCGGCCAGTTGACGTTCGAAGGCGATCGCCTCCTGCTCGATCACGTCACGGAGAGCGACGACGAAATCCTCGAACTCTCGGCGATCCAGTGCGAATCGGAGGGCGTCGTCGGTGAGCGCGTCGATGAGCTCGCAGGCGCGGACGGGGACGAAACGGTCATCCGGGCGATGCCAGATGACCTTCGCGGTCGGATCGTGCTCGAGTTCACGCCGTTTGCGTACCATCGCGATTATCGTACCGGCGGGGGCGAAACGGTGGTACGGCTGGGGGAAAATGCGGACGAGGCGAAGGGCCGGGCTCGCGGGCGGCGCGGGTGTCGGATCGTGTCAGTGTTCGGGGCGGCTGTTTTCCCGCATTTTTTTCTCGAGTTTGCTCCACGTGTCGCGCAGCGTGACCGTGCGGTTGAACACCAGCCGCCCGCCGGCCGAGTCGGGATCGACGCAGAAATATCCCAGTCGCTCGAACTGGAAGCGGTCGCCCGGCTGGGCGGTTCCCAGGCTGGGCTCGACGGGGCAGCCGGGCAGTACCACGAGCGACTGAGGGTTGAGGTTGGCGCGATAGTCCTGTCCCTCGGGAACGTCGTCCGGGTCGGGCTTGCTGAACAGATGGTCGTAAAGCCGGACGTCGGCGCGGAGGGCGTGCCGCGCGGAGACCCAGTGGATGGTGCCCTTGACCTTGCGGCCGTCGGGGGCGTCGCCGCCGCGGGTGGCTGGGTCGTAGGTGCAGCGCAGCTCGACGGTCTGGCCGGCCTCGTTCTTGATCACGCCGGTGCAGGTAACGAAGTAGGCGTAGCGCAGGCGCACCTCGCGTCCGGGGGCGAGGCGGAAGAACTTGCGTGGCGGGTCTTCGCGGAAGTCGTCGCGCTCGATGTACAGCTCGCGGCAGAACGGCACCTTGCGCGTGCCGGCGGCGGGGTCTTCGGGGTTGTTGATGGCGTCGAGCTCTTCGTCCTGGTTCTCGGGGTAGTTCTCGATCACGACCTTGAGCGGGCGGAGCACACCCATGACACGCGGGGCGGTCTTGTTGAGATCGGCGCGGATGCAGTGTTCGAGCAGGGCGATGTCGATCACGCTGTCGAACTTGGCGACGCCGACGCGGCGGCAGAATTCGCGGACGGCCGCGGGCGTCACGCCCCGGCGGCGCAGGCCGGAGATGGTCGGCATCCGCGGGTCGTCCCAGCCGGCGACGTGTCGTTCGCGGACGAGTTCGAGGAGCTTGCGCTTGCTCATGACGGTATAGGTGAGGTTGAGCCGGGCGAACTCGATCTGCTGGGGGTGGTGAACGTGGAGCTGGTCGAGGAACCAATCGTAAAGCGGCCGGTGGTTCTCGAATTCCAGCGTGCAGATGGAGTGGGTGATGTTCTCGATCGAGTCTTCCAGTCCGTGGGCCCAGTCGTACATGGGATAGATGCACCACGCATCGCCGGTGCGGTGATGGGGGGCGTGCAGGATGCGGTACATCACGGGGTCACGCATGTTGAGGTTGGGGTGGGCCATGTCGATCTTGGCCCGCAGGGTGCGTGAGCCGTCGGGGAACTCGCCGGCGCGCATGCGCTTGAACAGGTCGAGGTTCTCCTCGATGCTGCGGTCGCGATAGGGGCTGTTGCGGCCGGGCCTGGTCAGCGTGCCGCGGTATTCGCGGGTCTGCTCGGGCGAGAGGTCGCAGACATAGGCCTTTCCGGCCTCGATGAGCTGGACGGCCCACGCATACATCTGCTCGAAATAATCCGAGGCGAAATAGAGTCGGTCTTCCCAGTCGCACCCGAGCCAGCGCACGTCGCGTTTGATCGACTCGACGTATTCCTCCTCCTCCTTGACGGGGTTGGTGTCGTCGAAACGCAGGTTGCACTTGCCGCCGAACTTTTCGGCGAGGCCGAAGTTGAGGAGGATGCTCTTGGCGTGGCCGATGTGGAGGTAGCCGTTGGGCTCGGGGGGGAAGCGGGTATGCACGCGCCCGGCCCATTTGCCGGTCTTCAGATCGTCGATGATGATCTGTTCGATGAAATTCGCTGGTGCGTTTTCTGCTTCGGGCATCGCCGGCGCGTCCTTCTCGTGGGTACCATCGGCGCCGGGCCCCGCCGGCGCACGCGGACATGGTACAGACGCGGCGAGCGGGCATAAAGGTCCGCTCGGGCGCGGGGGGGGGCAGGACAAACACAGGGTCGCCGGTTGCGGGCTGTCTCCGAAGTGGGAGCAAGGCCCGCCAGCCGGAAACAGCGGGCGGGAGATCCACCGGTTGCAAACCGGTGCCACAGGGCATCGGGAGGACCACCGGATGCAATCCGGTGCCACAAGGCATCGAGGGATCCACCGGATGCAATTCAGTGCCACAGAGGGCAAAGGGGGCGAATCCACCGGATGGAATCCGGTGCCACAGGGCATGGGGAGATCCACCGGATGCAATCCAGTGCCACAGGGCATGGGGGGAATTGCACCGGTTGAAAACCGGTGCCACAGAGGGCAAAGGGGGCGAATCCACCGGATGGAATC
>JALSRY010000224.1 GCA_026984555.1 Phycisphaerae bacterium | reverse complement strand
GTTCGGCCTGACGATCAGTGCTGCCGCTGCCATCGCCGAAGGCGTACACGGCAACTGATGGTGTCGGAACGACGGAGATGCTGTTCGCGGCGTCTCTGAGCAACCAAGTCAATCCGAGCGGCAGCGCCGGCCAGCCATGTCGGCGCTGCCGCTCGTTTCTTCAAACTGCGGATCGGGCGATGCGGGCGCGACAGTCCGCCCGTGCACGGCCCGTGACCGCTTGCCGGATGCTGCGGGCAAGGCCTGGCGCGGGCACCACCTTCCAGGCTGCGTCGCTGTCGCGAGGGCCGATCGCGCCTCGGGCGACCCCCCGCCGCGTGGTTGACGCCTGCCCGCCGCGCTCGCATAGTGTCTGCGGGTCCGGGGTGCAGGTGCCCGCCTGCCCGGCGACCCGAAATGGAACGTCAGGTTCTCGCGCATCGACCAGGAACGATGAATATGAAAAAGAAGATCAAACTGCTGAAGAAACTGTTGGCGATGAGCGTTGTTGGTGGGGCGGTGCTCTTCCAGGCACCGACCTGCACCGACCAGGCCCAGATCATCACGGCGGCCTCCAGCCTGGTCACTGCGGCCGGTGTGGTCTATATCGTCGATCGCGTCGTCAATGACTAGCGTTCCGCCCCGTCCCTGACGATCGCGCCCGTGGCGACCGGTCTGGCTCGCGCCGCGTACTCGGCTGCGACTTGTGACTCGCGGTGCGCGAAACCCGATCGGGCTTTGGGATTGCCGGCGTCGTGGGCCTCGTTGCGCTCCGTCGCGAGCGCGTGGCGATGGTGATTGATGGGAGGATGTGTCGTGGGTGCATGCGGTCCGATTGCCTGCCGGCCGAGTTCTTACGGCGAGTTTGCCGCCGGAGCACTGGAGCACATTGCTTCAGTGGGTTTGCGGCACGTCGAGATCATGGTTCCGCCGGTGGACGCCATCGCGGAGACGCGCGAGCGGCTTGCGCGGCTCGGCCTGACCGCGAGCTCGATGCACGGGGAATGCGACGTGACCCGTCCCGATGTGCCCGAGCAGGTGGCCCGCCAGATGCCGACCCTGGCCGCGTTCGGCTGTCCGATCATGTTCGTGTCCGTGCGCCGGGATGATGTACCGCCCGAAACCGCTTACGAGCGGTTGCGGCGTGCGGGGGACATCGCCGCCGATCACGGGGTTACGATCGTGCTCGAAACCCACCCCGACCTGATCACGAACGCCGACGTCGCGCTCGAGACGATGCGGGGGGTCGATCATCGGCACGTTCGCGTAAACTTCGATACAGCCAACATTTACTTCTACAATCACGATGTGGACGCGGTCGCCGAGCTGCGGAAGATCGTGCCTTACGTGGCGGCGGTGCACTTGAAGGACACCGACGGTGGTTACCGTCACTGGCATTTTCCCGCTCTGGGCGAAGGGATTGTGGATTTTTCCGGGATTTTCGCGGTGCTTGACGAGGCCGGATTCGCCGGCCCGTGTACGTTGGAGATCGAAGGGATCGAGGGCGAGCACGCGACCGAAGATCTCGTGCGCAAACGCATCGCGGACTCGGTCAAGTACCTTCGCGCGCTTGGGCGGTTTTGAGACCTTCTGGCTGGTTTTCGCGTGGCCTGCGCCCCGGGGCGGCGGTGTCCGCTTGTGTGCCGAGCGCAAAAAAGATGGGCCCCGGTGGAGGGAACCGGAGCCCCGAGAGCTTTACGAAGCCGTGGAAGCTTCATTGGCAAGTATGGTTCATGAATGTGTTCGCGTCTATTAGGGATTGACGGTAATTCGCGTGGAATAGTTTCTCAGGGGGGGCGGAACCCGCTGCGATCGCATCGCGGCGCGATGGGCGGCGAGTCAGAACCCTGAACGGTGCTGTCGCGCTGGTGGGGTTGGTCGCGATTTCATACGTTTGTGGGTGAGCCTCGATATTTCGCGGTGAGGCCGCGACCGGCCGTGGGCCGTGCGCCTGCCGCCGGGCAATTCGGCGATCGGGATGCAACCGTGGCGGTGGAACGGATCGGCAACGATGTGCGGGTGACGCCGGCGGGAGCGTTGACGGGCGAGGTGTACCTGCCGGGCTCCAAGAGCCTGACGAATCGGTACCTGGCCTGTTGCGCGCTGGCCGACGGGACGAGCCGACTGTCGGGCGTGACGCTTTCCGAGGACGTGCGGGTCATGCTTCGGGGGATCGAGCGGCTGGGAGTCGGGGTCGCGGTGCATGCGGACCGGGGGGGCGACAACGGGGAGGTGGCGGCGGCCGGCGGTGCGGTGCCGGCGAACGTCGTTGTCGAGGTGCGGGGCTGTCGCGGTCAGCTACCCGCGGTCGAGGCCCGGATCGACGCGGGTAACGCGGGGACGGCGATGCGTTTCCTGACGGCGCTCGCGACGCTGGGGCACGGACGCTACCTGCTCGACGGCTCGCCGCGGATGCGGCAACGGCCGATCGCGCCGCTGGTGGGGGCGTTGCAACAGCTCGGCGCGCCGATCGGCTACGAGGAGGTGGCGGGTCGCCCGCCGCTGACGCTCGCAGCGCGGGGGCTGGTCGGCGGCGAGGTGCGTTTTGCCAAAGCACCGTCGAGCCAGTTCATCAGTGCGGTGCTGATGGTTTCGCCTTACGCGGGCAACGATGTCATGGTGCGGATCGACGGGGGTGTGGTGAGTCGTCCGTATGTCGCGATGACGATGGGCGTGATGCGGTCGCTGGGGGTTGAATCGCTCGCCAACGACGCGTTGGACCGGATGGTGGTTCCGACCGGCGTTACCGGGCGGTGGAGCTGGCGATCGAGCCGGACGCGAGCGCGGCGACGTATTTCTGGGCGGCCGCCGCGATCACGGGGGGCGCGGTGAAGGCGCGGGGTTTGTGTCGTTCGAGTCTCCAGGGCGATGCTGGTTTCGTGGATGTGCTCGCGGAGATGGGTTGCGAGGTTGTGGAGCAAGAGGGGGGGCTGACCGTGCGCGGGCCCGCGGGCGGACGGCTCCGGGGGGTGGAGGTCGATCTGAACGCGATGCCCGATACGGTTCAGACGCTGGCGGTGGCGGCGCTGTTCGCCGATTCGCCCACCACGATTCGCAACGTGGCGAACCTGCGTGTGAAAGAGACGGATCGGCTGGCGGCGTTGCAAACCGAGCTGGGGCGATTGGGGGCGGAGGTGGCCACAACCGGCGATACGATCACGATCAACCCGCCCGAGCGGATCGGATCGGCCGCGATCGACACCTACGACGATCACCGGATGGCGATGAGTTTCGCGTTGGCCGGTCTACGCGGCGACGGCGTGACGATCCGCGACGCGGGGTGTGTGGCGAAGAGTTTTCCGGCGTTCTTCGAGGAGCTGGCGCGGCTGATGCGGCAGGACTGAGGGCGGAGCCGCATCGACGAATCGCGATCGCCGGGAGAGGGCCCTGGCCCATGCGAGGGGGGGCGATCGGCCGACTGTGCCGCCGCCAAGCCAACAAATCGGTCTCCTCGCTATTTCGTGTGGGTAATCCGAGCGATTGCCGGCAGCTCAGGCTCGACCTTTGGGCCATACCTGCCCGCGTGCAACGGATGTCCGCTGTCCCCAAGCAGCCTTCCGTTACCGGTTCCGGCCCTTCCTCTCACCGGAGGGGAAGAAGCCGGGGTCCAGGGGCAGAGC
>JALSRY010000223.1 GCA_026984555.1 Phycisphaerae bacterium | reverse complement strand
AGTCATCGCGTTCGCGCTGCTCGCCGCCGGCAAGCGCATCGCCGAACAAGGCCTGCGGCTCGCGGCGATCGAAGCCAGCGAGACGCCGAACACCTCCTGATCGCCGCCGGTCTGATCGACGCCTGGCGACGAATGGCGATCGTACTGAGCGATCGGTACGAGCAGATCGGCGCCGATCCGCGCGGCAGCGCTGTGCCGCACGCGGACGAGACCGGCTGGCGGATCAACGGCACGACATGTTCGTTATTGTGCTTCGCGAGCGCGCAGGTTTGCTACTCCCAGATCGGTCGCACGCTTGGCAGCCCCGCCCTCCAGTCCTTCTTCCGGCAGCCCGGGAACGAACGCTGGTGCATGAAATGGGGGCAGGCCAGGGGCGCCGTACGAGTCGATCGTAGTAGCTGCCGATACCGGCGTGCTCGAACGTACCACGGTGCATGACTTCGGGGCGCCGCATGAGTCGATCATCTGCGACGATCGGCAGTATTGCCTCGTGCATCTGTTACGCGAATTGGAAAAGGTCGACCAACACAACGAATCGGACGAGTGGCACGCGTTCGCCAAAAAGCTGCGGCGTCTGGTTCGCGACGAGATCCGCCTGCGCGCCCCGCCGGACTTCACGCCGGAAGTGTGCCGGGGCCGCATCCTGCGCATCGATGCGCGCCTGCAAGAACTGGCGATGTGGCAGGACGAGGCCGGGACGCGGCGTTACGCCGACGCCGGCGCCCGGCGTCTGGCCAGGCGGCTACAGCGTCACCGCGATCACTTGTTCACCTTCCCGGACTGCCCGGATGTGCCGTTGGACAACAACCTGGCCGAGCCAGCGATCCGCCCGGTGGTGATTCTTCGCAAGGCCGGCCGCTCAAACCGCCCGGAACGCGGCGTGGCGACGCAGCGTGTCCTGATGGCCGTATTCCGACCCCTGACACTCCGCGGCCTCGACCCGATTCGCACCGTGCGGACCGCCAGCATACCGCCGATTCCGCCCTTGACGCGATGGCTTTCCGTCACGGCTGCTGCCGCCGGCTTCCACGCCCGGCATGCCCGCGCTGACGCTCGGGCATGGCGCCAGGCTCGGGTAGAGCTGATGACGGAGGAGCTGGGAGCGCATCAGATGCTCGCTTCGTGGTTTGGTAAGAACGGTTGCCAGCCAGGTGCGGCGTGTAAGCGGCCAAGTCCCACACCAACAGACCGGAAGTCGTCGCGACCAGCAGTTGCCGCCCCGTCGGCCCGAAGACCAGGTCCATGACGTGTCCGCCGGATTGTTCGTCGATGGTCAGCAGGTTGCGCCCGGTCGCGACGTTCCACAGGCGAATCGTGGCGCCGCGATCGCCGCTGGCCAGCAAGCGACCGTCAGGGCTGAAAGCCACGGCGAAGACGTGTTGGCGATGGCCGGTCAGCGCTCGCAGCGCCCGCCCGGTGTGTCCGTCCCACAAGCGGACAGTCCAATCGTCCCCGCCGGTGGCCAAGATGGCACCATCTGGACTAAAGCGGGCTACACGTACGCTTGCGTGGTGTGCTGTGAGGGTAGCTCGGCGGGTGAAAGTACGGGTGTCCCAGAGGATTACTGTGCCGTCGCGGCTGGCGGAGGCCAGGGTGCTGCCATCCGGGTTGAAGGCCACGCTGGGTGTTCGGCCGGAGTGGCCGTGCAGGGTGGTAAGGGGTTCGAGGCTGGAAGTGTCGAAGATGAGGATGTCTCCCGGACTGCGGTTACAGGTGGTCGCCAGGAGTCGCCCATTTGGGCTGACGGCTATATGGCTGAGTGAAGGTAACCCCGTTCGGCGTCGCGCGAGCCCCTCCGGCGACCACACACTGACACTGCCGGCCACGTTGCATGTTACCCAGTTGCGACCGTCAGGCAGGAAAGCGATGCTTGGATAAAGCATGGCTTGTTCGGGGGATTGACAAAGCACATGCCACGTATGCAAATCGCGAATCTGAAACCAGCCCTTCGACGGTGACTCGGTCGATCCGCACAACGCCACGCGACCACCATCGATGGCAACGGAGAGACCATGTACCGTGCCGGCGCAGGGAACGACCCGCCGAGCCACATCCCCAGTGTCCCAGAGCTTGAGGGTTCCACCGGCGTCGCCCGAGACGACGCGTCGCCCGTCGCGCGAGAAGGCCACCGACACAACGGATCTTTGATGTCCGAGCAGTACCCGCGAGGACTGAGGGCTGCGCGAACACCGCCACAAGCGGATCGTCTTGTCGCCGCTGCCAGAGGCGATCCAGCGTCCGTCGGTTGAAGCGGCCAGGGTGTTGATCAGGTCGAGATGACCACGCCAGGGCGATAGCAGGCACAGATCCTCGAGTTGCAGTCGACCGACGTTTCGATTGGCGGCGAAAAACAACAAACGGCCTCCGGATCCGACACACATGGTCGTCGCCCTGGCGGACGGAATCGCAACCGATGGGCCTTGGGAACGGCCGCGTACAGCCAGTGCACGTAGGTGCCAGCCACCCGCGTCACGCAGCATGGCCCACAGCGTCTGGCCGGAATGGTCGAAACAGAGAGTGTGCACCGTGCTGTCGCCGACATCGATCCGGTGCCAATCGGGAGCAGAAGTATCTGCGACGAGTATGATGGCGTTCTTGATGGCAAGGGCGACTGCCTGGCCGTCGTCGCTGATCACGGGGTGCGTGTTTGGCGGCGCGGCGGGGTCGAGCGGCTGTTCGAGTACGGTGCGGCCGTCATCCGTGCGTTGCACCACGACACGGTATCCGTCACTCCAGGCAACAAACTGTCCGTCCGGAGAAAAGCAACCCCGCAAGTGACTACCGGCAACCGGGAGCCTGCGCACGGTCTCCAGACGCTCATGGTCGGGATCCCAACGCAGTAGGCTTCCGCGACTACTCAGCACGAGTATGACGGAGCGATTCGGCTGGAAGGTTAGCGCCAGGATGTGCCCCGCGTGCGTGCGTACAGTGGCCCGGCACGGATTGCGCCGGTAAACCTCCCAGAGCGCCCAGTACGAGGGGTTCGTGGGTAAGTACCAGTGGCCGTCGGGCTGGCGATGCGGAGGATTCGGTGGGTGCGCCAGGTATTCACGCCAGAGAATGTCCTCGGCCAGCGCGGCATTGCCAGAGAGGTTCGTCAGGCGGCCACGTTCGACGTTGGATAGCGAGAGGGTGGCAGCCAGCTTGTGTGCAGTCCGCCGAGCGGTTCGTTCGGCGACTTGCGTATCCCGATAGAGCATCCCCATGGTGATCGAAAACACGACCAACAGAAGCGCGAACGCGAAGGCGGTTGCTACCGCGCCGCGATGGCAACGCGCGGTCGTGCGCAGCAGGTACCACAGACTATCCCGCTTGGCGCTGATTGGTTGGCCGGCCAGATAGCGGCTTACGTCGTCAAGCAAGGCGGCGGCCGATTCGTAGCGTCGTTCGGGATCCTTCGCCAACGCCTTGAGCATGATCGTACTCAACTCGTCGTTGATAGCACTCACATGACTGGGCGACCGAGGTTGGCAGTGCTGGATGGCGCGAATCACTTCGGCAGCCGAGCCATCCACCGGGTAGGGATGCGTCCCGGTCAGAAGCTCGTAGAGCATCACGCCCAGGGCATACACATCCGTTCGCGTGTCGGGCGCGGCCGACCCAGCC
>JALSRY010000222.1 GCA_026984555.1 Phycisphaerae bacterium | reverse complement strand
TCGCCCGTGAATACCAGCCGCAGCTCGGCGGGCGTGTCGGCAGCGGGGGGCGTGCGAAAATGCCCGATGCGGCTGGTGCACGCGGGGTCGGCGGCATCGAGGAAGCGGTACACGTAGGCGGTGGCGGGTTCCAGGTCGGCGACGACGACGCGAAGGATGAGGTCGTCTTCGGGCGTCGCTTCGACGGTGCCCGAGGCGGCCAGGGTGGCGAACGTCTCGTCGGTCGCAAGCTCGTACCGGAACGGTCCGGGGCGATCGGCGCGGGTCCAGAGAATCGCCGAGGTGGCTCGCACATCGCCGGCGGCAACCCCCAGGGGGAAGCACGCGGTGTCTTGTGCCGCTTTCGTCGCCGGAAGCCCGCAAACCAGCGCAATCACCGCCAGTGCCCGGGAAACACCGGGCTTCGACCAACTCGGGGCATGTCGGGGCTGATGCTGGTGCATCCGTGGTGTTCGATCCGCCGGGAGCAGGCTCACAGCCCGGCCGCTTTGCGCAGCTCGTCGGCCCGTTGCGTTTTTTCCCACGTGAAGGTTTCCAGCCGGCGGCCGAAGTGGCCGTGGCGGGCCGTTTCGTAGTAGATGGGGCGGCGCAGGTCGAGGTATTCGATGATTCCGCGCGGCGTAAGCGGAAACAGCTCGCGGACGATGTCGCCGACGCGGCCTTCGTCGATCCGGGCGGTGCCCTCCGTCGTGACGAACACGCTCGTCGGCTCGGCGACACCGATCGCGTAGCTGAGCTGGACTTCGCACACGTCGGCCAGCTCGGCCGCGACGATGTTCTTGGCGATGTGGCGAGCCATGTAGGTTGCGGAACGGTCCACCTTGGTCGGATCCTTGCCGGAAAACGCCCCGCCTCCGTGACGCCCGCGACCGCCGTAGGTATCGACGATGATCTTGCGTCCGGTCAGCCCACAGTCGCCGTGGGGACCGCCGATCTCGAAGCGTCCGGTGGGGTTGACGTGGATGGTGATATCGCCGTTCCACCAGTCGGCGAGGACGGGCTTGATGATGTGGCGGATCACCTCGTCGCGTAGTTTTTCCTGTCGTTCGTTCCAGGTCTTGTCGTGCTGGGTCGAAAGCACGACCGTCTCGACCCGCACGGGGCGGAGGCCCTCGTACTGCACCGTGACCTGGCTCTTGGCATCGGGGCGCAGGCCGTCGATGAGTCCCTCGCGGCGTACCTGGGCATGGGTCTCCATCAGGTGGTGCGCCAACTGGATCGGCAGGGGCATCAGCTCGGGCGTCTCGCGGCAAGCGAAGCCGAACATCATGCCTTGGTCGCCGGCGCCTTCGCGATCCACGCCGCGGGCGATATCCGGGCTCTGGCGTTTGATCGAGGTGAGCACCGAGCACGATTCATAATCGAACGCCATGTCGCCCGACGTGTAGCCGATTTCCTTGATCGTCTCGCGGACGACGTCGGGGATTTCGACGTAGGCCTCGGTGGTGATTTCGCCGGCGACGACGACCATTCCGGTCGAGACGAGCGTTTCGCAGGCGACGCGCGAGTACTTGTCCTGGGCGAGCATGGCATCGAGGATGGCGTCGGAAATCTGGTCCGCCACCTTGTCCGGGTGGCCCATGCTTACCGATTCCGACGTGAACGAATATCGACGGACTGCGGGATTCTGAGACAACGCTTGCTCCTTGTCGTATATGGCGCGGGGCGACGCACGAGCGTGAGTCGGCGCCCTGTTCAGCCCGCGCGTATCCTACGCCGCGCCACGCCCGCGAACAACCCATCGCCGGCCGCCGCCACGCGCGGGGCAGGATCGAAACGCGGGGTAGCGGATGTCCCGCGACAGCCGCGCCCGGGTGGCTCCTCCAGAACCATATGTCGGCACAGGCGTGCCGCCCCGGCCGCGCATCAACGGCGGCAAGGCCCGCGGGATTCGCGCATCACGGGGTGCGGCGAGCGGGTCGGGTCGCCGGTCGCGTCGCGGCGGGCGAAACCTGGTCGTCCTGCTCGTCGGCGGAACCGGCGTAGCCGAGCTGTTCCAGCCGCCGCAAGAGCGCGGGGCTCTCCCGTTCGGGCGGGGAAGCGGCCGCGGGGAGTTTGTGCAGTGTCGCGCGTAGCCGGCGCAGCTCGTTACGCAGCCGCCCGGCGAGATCGGGCCGAGAGCGCAGGAGGTTGTCGCGTTCGGCGGGATCGCGGCTGAGGTCGTAGAGTTCGTCGCGGCCGTCGGAGGCGGCGATGAGCTTGTACGGGTGGTCGTAGAGCGCGATCAGGCTGCGCCGCCACGGGGTGGGATCGAACCGCGGGTACATTTTTCGGACAATCTTGAACGCCCCGGTCATCGGAGCCGGGTACTGACCGATGCGCAGCCGCTTGTCGCGCGGATGGAGGAGGCTCACGGCCGTGCTGCGCTGGGCCGGCTGGAGGCCGGCGAGCTCGAGCAGGGTCGGGTACAGGTCGAGATTGCTCACGGGTCGTCGCTCGCGGCCGGGTTGGAACCGCGGCGGGTAGCGCACGACCAGGGGAATGCGCATCAGCGGCTCATAGACGGAGAACTGGTGATCGAGCAGGTGGTGTTCACCGAGTTGCTCGCCATGATCGGACACGAGCACGATCACGGTGTTATCGAGGTGTCCCGCCGCGTCGAGCCGTTCGATCAGGTCGCCGAAGAGCGCATCGAGCTCCGCGACGGCGGCATCATAACGGGCGCTGGAAAGCGCCAGCTCGCCGGGGGCGGCGTCGCGCAAGCGGAAGCAGTATGCCCAAAGCTGGCCGAAGGAACGGGGGGATCGGTAGGATTGCCGCAACTGCTCGGGGGTCATGAACCGCTCGCGGAACCGTTTGCGGGGGATCAGTGGGCGGTGGGCCTCCATGTAATTGATGAATGCGAAGAAGGGCCGGTTCGGCGATTGGCTGGCGAGCCATTTCGTCAGGCCGCGTTGGGCCAGCGTGCCCGCCGCCTTGATTTTCCACTGCAATTTCACGTAGTCCGGATTGCTCAGTCGGGCGAGCAAGGCGTCGATGTCGCGACCGGGAAACCGCTTTTCCAGGCTGATCCGCAGCGCTTCGCGCGCGTAGGGAGGGCTCCAGGGGTGCTCGACGACATCGAACCCCTGGGTCAGCCTGGTTTCGCGACAGAGGTGGGGGTTTTCCGTGAACGCGTAGGTCGCATACCCCGCATCGCGCAGCGACTCGGCGAGCGTCACGAACCGCGGGTCGAGCCGCGGATGCTCGTTGCTGGCTCCATGTTCGGCGGGCAACAACCCCGTGAACATGCTCGCATGGGACGGCACGGTCGTACTGCCCGCGCTGACGCAGTTCTCGAACACGGTGGCGTCGCGGGCGAACCGCTGGAGGTTCGGCGTGGTCGGCTTGTCGTAGCCGTAGAGCCCGAGGCGATCCACGCGCACCGTGTCCCAGACGACGAACAGGATGTTCGGCCGGGGCGCGGCGACACTCGCCGCCGGCTTGTCGGCCGCTTCCCGCCGGCAACCACCCACCAGGGCGACAACCAGGAAACCCGCCAAGAGTCGGATGCCCGCGTGCGTTTGATTCATAGGCGCTCCTGCACCGTGCCGGGGAGGCGGATCGTTCACCCCCCCGCCGCAACCGTCGCGATCTTCGCGAACTCACCCGCCAGAGCCGGGTAGAGCGC
>JALSRY010000221.1 GCA_026984555.1 Phycisphaerae bacterium | reverse complement strand
AGTAGATCGGCATCGACGGTGTTGTCGAACTGGACGCTCATGACGATGTCCGCGGGCATCACGGGCGACGGGGTGTCGAGATCGACGTCGACGATCCAGCCGCCTTCGCCGGGCAGGTTCGTGACGGAGTAAGCCGCCAGCGGGACATCGGTGCCGTCGCCGACGAACGTGGCCATGTCATAGAAGCGGACATCGGCGGCGGTGGTCACGGCGCCATCGCCGGACGGGTCATAGTACCCGAACGCGAAGTGGTCGATCTGACCGCCGGCGGTCATCATGAGGTCGTCGCCTTCCTCGAGGCCGGCGGTGTTGTAGTAATAGCCGGACTCGTTGACCGTGTTGTCATACACGGGGATCGTGGTCCCGGCGCTCTGATCGCCGAAATACGACACGCCGCCGTTGTAAGGCGTCGCGGTGGTCGTCACCAGGCCTGCCATCGCAGGCATGGCGATCGCGGCGATCGCGAGAATCGCAAGTGCTCTTTTCATTTCATCTCCTCCTGTAGTCGATGTGTTGATGCAGAATTGTTGGGTCAGTCTTGAGGCAACCCCCTTTCACATAACAGGAAACCAGCCTTTCGAGAATGTCGTGTTCATCCGGTCTGCCGCGACGCGCGACACGACCGGCCGTTTGTCCCCTCGCTCCACAAAACCACCCCCGCTGCCACACCTGGCCCGAAAGCCCTCACGTGATCGCATGGCAACGGAGACGTGACAAACCGCCGGTGGCAGGAGTTCCTCTCAGCGGTGGGGTGCTTCCCCCTCGTGCTTCCTGAACTCCTCCAACGTCGATCATAACCCGTTTGCGTCAGGAAGGTCAATATATTATCCACCCGAACAGAGGATCACGTTATCAGACCCGCTGGTGGGTCGCACACGGGCGTGTCCTCCGTCTACCCTTCGCAACCATGCCGAGCAAAAAAACGCTTCGGCGCCGCTGCCTGAGCAACGACGCCGAAGCATCGGGAGAGGAGGAGAAGCTACTTTTCAGGAGGTCCGTCACCCTTGCATACGCCGAGGGGGGCGGGTAGTTCGCGCGGCGGTGGATTTTTGTCAATCGCCGATCTCGACGGCCGATCCGACGCGGGTACTACCGCACTTGGGGCAGCGTACTGGATGCTGGGTGGGTTCGGGGACGAACTCGGCACCGCAGTGGCGGCAGCGCCACAGCGGCTGGCAGGCCTGCTGGCCGCATTTCGGGCATTTTATCGGAAACTTTTGCGTCATCGGCACTTGCAGGGTTGCCGTGTAGCCGCAGTGCCCGCATTGCACGCGGACGGGACAGGTGCTGGCCGAGGACACATGGTCCTGCGGGCGGAAATGTGCGTAAAGCAAACCCGCCCCGATGATCAATGCCGCTCCCAAGGCGCCCACGGCAATCTGTCGGCGTTTGTGGCGTCGGGCGGCGGCGCCGATGCGCACGTCACGGTCGGTTTTCCCGCCAAGGTTGGCCAGGTCGATCGGGCTGCGGTGTGGATAACGAGCCATGATGCGTCATTATAGACGCCAGCGGTGGGCACGATCAGGGGGAGTCGGCGTGCGGGCGATACATACCGTGCATGCAACGGAATCACACCTGCGAATGCGTGGGAGCGGCGCCGGGTGCTCAGGGGCGGGCGGCGTCGCGCAGATCCTCGATGCGGGGATCATGATCGGACAACCGCTCGGTGATTTGTTCGCCCGTATCGACACCGAAGTATTCGAAGGCCGCGACCAGGAGGTAATCGACCGCGTGGCGGGGGTCGGGATCGCTCCCGGAGAGGCGGGCGCTGGCTCGCCAGGAGATGGCACTGTCGGCGTCGGCGGGTCGGCCCGGAGGCGATGCTGGTTGTTGGCGTCGGCGTCGTTGGTACAGGATCATGTCGAGGTAGCGGGTGTACGACGTCGTGCGGTAACGGTGGCGCTCCCACCGGCCGGGATAGTATTCACGCACGAACACTTCGTGGCCGCGGTGACGGTATACGCGGGTGACCGACCAACCGGGGACGTAGTTTTCCACACAGTGTGTCACCGTTCGCGCTCGACCACGCGAAAAACTGACCTGGAGTACGTGGCTCGCTTCGTCGAGCGGCGCCACCTCGTAGCCGAATTGTTCGAGGAGGACTTCGGCTTTGTGCCGGATTTCCTCGGCGAAAAGCGGGCTGGATGGTTCGGTATGGGCGGCGACCGCGATTCGCGTGGCGCCCTCGGGCGACGGGAAAGGAACGTCCCGCGAAAGAAATGTCGTGACCGTCACCTCTTGGGTCGCGCACCCCGACGCCACCGCCGCCAACACCGCCGCGAGAACCACCACCGGCGCGGCGAATCCGCGACGGTTACCGCCAAACGCATGAGAGAGAACGGAAGCCATCACATGCACCTCGCTGGACAACGTACCTGCTGGCTGTCGATTGGGGAAGCCTTTGGCGTGTTGGACACACGTCCGCGGCGAGCGTTGGGGGACACCGGCGTGATCTGGCGGGCGTCCGGGGTGCGTGTGGCGGGCGATGTGCGGCCCGTCGCCGGCGGCTGGTGCGCGGGCGGATGGATCGGTCGGTTTCCGTTGTACGGGCGTGCCGGACGTGGATGGCCGGCCTAATTGGGTTCCTGGACGTGGAGCAGCTCGAAATCGATCCGGAAGCCACCGGGGGCGGTGGAATCTTCCTCAAACGTGAAGATCAGCCGATCGTTGCAGGCGTAGTCCACACCCAGCAGTTTCTCGATTCCCTCGGCGGTTCCAACCGTGGGAAGGGCGGCGGCGGCCGAATCGATCGGTGCCGACGAGAAGTTCACCTGCGCGCCGAAAGCGTCGAGATCGAACCCCGTCACGTCGTCCGCGTCGGTTTCGAGCATGCGGTCTACCAGCGCCTGCGTGCCGATGGCGATATTGCGCTTGCAGTCGATCTGGAAGACCGGCTCGGTGGTGTGCGCCTCGATGCGGCGCTGCTCGAAATCCACGCGCCCGGGCGGGTCCAGGTCCCAGGCGTCGTACGACCCGATCGTGAACGATGCGCGGTAGCGCGTGTTGTTGATGACCAGCACCTCGACGGTGCCGTTACGCTCTTCGATCTGGTTGTAAAGCAGGTTGCAGCCCGCCGTGGTGACGACCAGCAGGACGCCGGCGGCCAGCAAACAGCGGACGAAACTGTATCTGGTCTTTCGCGTTTTCTCGAAACGAGGACGAACACGACGTTGGTTCATGTCGAAAACTCCGGGAGCCAGGGGTTGTCAGCCTGTTTTCCGGTGTGTCAGGGCCTGTTGTACGTCGTTCCAACACTGGTTGAGAATCTTGAGCAAATGGCGGCGTTCGCGTTCGCGCATCCCAGAGACACGCTGCCTGAGCACCTGATAGTACCGCCGCACGGTCTGATCCGCCTCGTTGACACGATCCAGGCTGATCAACGCGCGAACCAGCGGCCGGAAACAGACGGCGCCCGTGCGCACGTCGCGATCCAGCGCGTTGCGCCAGCAGTTGATGGCCCGAGGCAGGTTCGGTGGGTTCATGCCCTGCCAGACGAGGCCGCGGCTCGCGAGGGCGAGCGGATCATCCGGGCGCCATTCCGCTCCCCGCCGCAGTCGGTTGCAGAGCCGCCGGAACGGGTCGCTGTCGCGTTTGAGGAAGAGGCCGTAACGGCGATCGAGGAAC
>JALSRY010000220.1 GCA_026984555.1 Phycisphaerae bacterium | reverse complement strand
GGGATCCAGTCGCGGGACTGTTGCAGGGTGATGCTGAGGTTGCGCGCGGGGCCCGCGAGCTTGATGAGCACGGCGTCGGTGGGGTACTCGTTGAGCAGTCGCACGAGGATCGAGCGGGGGGTCTTGGGGTTGCCGAGCAAGGCGGAATACTTGCGGTAGTGTTTTTCGTCGTAGACTTGCTGGGCGCGGCCGTCCATGTAGACCTTGGCGTTGGGGGCATAGAACATGACGGCGCCGGCCTGGGTCCATTCGACGAGGACATTGACGTGCAGGTCGTTCTTGTTGAGAAACCTGATCGCGGCGTAGGGTGTGCCGTCGTAGCGGGTCACGCGTTGGAGGAGGCTGAAGTCGGCGCCCTGGCGGAAGGTGTCCACGAGCTCGAACTTGGCCTTGGTATACGTTTCGTGAACGACCTCCACCGTCATCGCCAGCGCGCCCACCGCGACCGCCGCCCGCGCCCAGAATCGCAGCCGAGCGGGCACGGGGCGGGCCAGGTTCAGGAACCAGGTGAGAAACACCGGGGCCGCGAAAATGAAATAGATCGGTGCGAATCGACGGGCCCAGAACGTCATCGCCAGGCCGATGGCGACCACGGCGACGTCGAACAGGCTGGTGTGCAAGGCGCCGCGGGGTTGGTTGGAATCATCGAGGTCGGATGCGGCGCCTCGCGGGCCGCTTCGGAAGACGAGGTACATGCCGCCCATGATCGCCAGCAGGGCCACCGAAACCCACAGAATCGCCCAGAACCGCCACACGGGCGGAAAATGCCGGCCCGGGGCGGTCGGCGGCGTCCATTCCGAGACCTGCCGAAACACCTCGCTGCTGGCGATCTTGTTGCCGTGCGTGAAGTTGTGGATGCCGAACGGGCCGAGTGCCACGGTGAGGGCGAAGGCGAGCACGATGACGCCGATGATGCCGAAGGCCTGGGCGTCGCTGATGGCCAGGCGTGGCTTGAACGTGCGGATACAGACCCAGTAGACGCAGTAGCCGGCCAGCGTCGCGAACAGGAGGCCCAGTTTCCACTTGACGAGTTGCGTATTCCCGAACGAGAGCAGCTCGTTGGGTGGGTGGGTGATACCGGCCGCGGGTCGGGCCCAGAGCAGCCCGCCGACCAGGATGACGCCCAGCACGAGTACGAGGGAGAAGAGCCAGGCGTGGCGGGCGCGGATCGTGCGCACGACGAACCAATGTCCGATATACAGCGCCAGCACCCCGTAGCCGAAGATGAAACTGCCGTGGGCGTTACCCCAAAACAGCAGGAGCGACAGCAGCAGCGGCAGGGGCCACCAGCGGCGTTTTTCGCGTTGCCCCTCCAGGGCGCAAATCAGGGCCCACAAGGCGGCGATACAGAAGAAGCCGGTGGTGGCGGGGCGGGCGCTGAGGAAATCCCGGCAGCCGAGCGCCACGACCGCGGCGGCGAGGAAGGCCCCGAACCACGAGCGAGAGCGCCAGTAGGCCGCGAGCAGCGTCAGAAAGAAGACGGAGGCGCTGAGCGTCCAGGTTCCGTAGATGACCGCGTTGGGGGAAACGTGGGAGTAGAGCCAGTACTGGATGACGTGGGTGAGCCAGTTCTGGTTGTACCAGACCTGGCCGTTGAAGGTGTAGCTGAACGTGTCGGTTTTCGGAAAACTGTCGGAGTTGAGGATTTGCCGGCCCGCGGCGAGTCCGATCCACGTATCGGTCGAAGAGTGGACTTCGAGGATGCCGTACGCGACGGCCGCGAGGAACAAGACGACCGGGCCGACGTACAGCCAGCGGCGAAACCGGGCGGGTGGGAGGTCGGCTTGGGTTTCGATGCTCTTCACCAGTGCTCCGCAATACGGGCCGATCGGGTGGGGATCGGCACAGGAACGTCGCGGTTTGGGCTCCCGATCGTGCGGGGGTCGCAGCCGCACATCTTACAGAACGGGCGCACCGGAAGCCAACCGTCGCCTTGACGGTCTATCGGTGTGGTAAATAATGCTCGTGAAGCATCTGCATCGGGAGCGATGGTCTGGCGGCCGGGCGAGCGGTTCGGACGGGGATGCGCCGAAGGGAGCGGGCGCCGGCGGTATCAGCCTCGCGGGTGATTACGCCGATAATCTTTGCGGGGCCGCCTGGCGGCGGCTCGTGTTCTCAGAGCCCGAAAGGGGTAGTTGGTGATGAAGGTAGCGGCTTTGGTGGCGTTGGCATTGAGCGCGGTGCTGGTGGGGGCCACCTGCGTGCCGTTGATCGACCTGGACGCGGGGAACCGCGTCGATCCCACGAGCAAACTGGCGGTGTCGGCGATGAAACCCGCCGTCAGCCGGGCGGTGCCGTCCGGGGCGCAGATCGAGATCGAGTGGACCGCGGTCAACCTCACGGGCGATGACGCGGTGGGTACGGTGATCGTGCGGAGCCGCAAGGATTTCAGTGATACGATTCTGGAAGGCGGATTGCGGTTGCCGGAGTCGGGCGGCAGCCGGATCGTGACGTGGGATACGACGGGTTTCGAGGGTGGCGAGTACAGCATCCTGGTGCGCGTCGAGGCGGGAACCAGGACGGCCGAGGACAGCGCTCCGGGGCGTATCACGATCAACACCCCGCCGTCGCTGGAGTTTACCGAGCCCACGGAAGATGTCGTACTGGGAGCGCCGCAGCCCGATCCGAACGATCCCAACCAGACGATCGAGAGCGATTCGGTGACGATTCGGTGGACCTCGTTCGATCCGGACGGCGACGGCAACGCCAGCATCAGCGTCGATCCCGATCTCGACCACGAAAGCGGCAACGAGACCGTCATCAAGGAGGTGGCCATCCCGGCGGAGGCGGGGTTCGACTCGATGGCCTGGGACGGGACGGACGTCGAGGGGCAACGGGTCGATCCCGACACCTACCACGTCTTCGCCAGCATTTCGGATGGGCTCAACGAGGCCCGGTTCGTAGACGGGCTGGCGACGATCACCGTGCCCGCGGAGCCCAACGAACCCAACGAACCCAACTACACGCTGGCCATCACCGAGCCGGCCGAGGACACGGAGTTTCTGCGCGGGACCGACCCCCTGAAAATCACCTTCACGCTCGACGAGCCCAACAGCGTGCTGGTCGATATCGAGGTCGACCCGGACGACAACCACCGCAACGGCAACGAGCGCACGATCCTGTCGCAACGCCTGGTCGATCCGAACACCCACGAGGACTCCTTCGAGTGGGGAGGGCTCGACAGCGACGACAAGCCGATCGTGGATGGCATCTACCGGCTGCTGCTGATCGTCAACCGCGGCAGCAGCGTACCGCAGATCGTCGAGTCCGACGCACTGGTTTTCCGTCGGGGGCTCGAGGGGCAGCCGCTGATCACGCTGCTCGAACCGGCCACGGACAAGACGGTCAAGGCCGGCGATTTCGTGTTCATCAAGTGGCGGGACGAGGATCCGGACGAGTCCGCCAGCATTCGGCTGTTTCTGGACGACGACGACACTCCGCTGGAACAGATCGAAACCGGGGATCCGGAGATCGAGATCCTGCCCGATCCGCGCGAGGCCGCCGGCGACGGCGTGCTCGATACGTTCAACTACCGCGTGGAAAGCTCGCTTGCGCCGGGGCGCTACTATATTTTCGCGTATATCGACCGTGACGACGCCGAGCCGATCGACGATTTCGCCATCGCCGGCGGGCAGATCGTGATCGAAGACCCCAACGCGGGCGGTTGATCGCCGCGGGCGCGAGCGCGGGCGGCACAGTCACCAGGGCGTATTCCAGGAGGGCAGCGCGTGGCCAGGGACAAGTTCGACAAGCATTACGAAAAAATGCAGGAAAAGAAACGCGAGCGGGCGAAGCTGATCGAATCCGACGACGACGCCCCGATTCCCGATGCGCCCGTCGAGCAGATCCACGCCGACAAAGAGCCGGGTCGTAACGATCCCTGTCCCTGCGGGTCGGGCAAGAAGTACAAGAAGTGCTGCGGTCGGGGCAAGTAATTCGCGGGGGACCGGCGGCACGGTTTCCACGTGGCACCCAGCAAGAGAACGAGTCGCGGACGTTGCGCCCCCAAGCGGGGCCGGCGCCGCGGCGAGGCGCGCCGGTCGGCGATGGCCGGCTCCCAGGGAAGGAAGGTTCATGGCCGCTCCGTTTTCGACGATCGAAGTTGCCGCGGACGAGGGCGTGCTCACGATCACGCTCAACCGCCCGGACGTGCTCAACGCCTTCGACGACACGATGAGCGTCGAGTTGGCGGCGGCGCTGGGCAGCGCACAGCGGGATGCGGTGCGCTGCGTGGTCTTGACCGGCGCCGGGCGGGCGTTCTGTGCCGGGTTGGACCTCAAGGAGCTGGCCGCCCACGGCGACGGGGACCAGGAAAAAGTCGATTTTGCCCGGCTCTTGCGCCGCCGGTACCACCCCATCGTCGCGCGGCTGCGCTCGCTGGAAAAGCCGGTCATCGCCGCGGTCAACGGGGTGGCGGCGGGTGGTGGTGCGAGCTTGGCGCTGGCGTGCGACTTGCGGCTGTTCGCCCGCGGAGCCACGCTCGAGATGGCGTTTGCCCGGCTCGGGCTCGTGCCCGACATGGGGGCCACGCTGACGCTCGTCCAGCACACCGGTTATGCCCGGGCGGCGGAAATGTGCCTGCTGGGCGAGCCGGTGTCCGCGGAGGATGCCCTGGCTTGCGGACTCGCCAACCGGATCGTCGATGACGAACTGCTCGAAACGACGACCGCGGCGATGGCGGCCCGGCTCGCGAGCCTGCCGCCGCGGGCGCTCGGGCTGACCAAGCGGGCACTGGCCCACGCCTGGACCGCGACGCTGGACCAGCAGTTGGAGTACGAGGCGTTCCTGCAACAAACCGCCGGCCGGACCGCGGACCACCAGGAAGCGTTGGCCGCGTTCCTGGAGAAGCGTAAGCCCGTGTTCGGACGCCGGAGCGGTGGCGACAAGACGCAACACTAGGGGGGGGGTCGGTTCGGCGGTTTTCGGGGGCGCGGCGGGGGCGCGGGCGTCTGGTTCCGGGTTTCGTCCGGGATGGGGTCGCAAGGCCGCCTAGGGCCGGGGCGTCTGGCACTTCCAGCACACGTCGAAATGTCCGGGGACGGGTTCGCCGCAATGGGGACAGGCCCAATCCGCCGGCGGATCGTCGCGCAGGTGTTCCACGTGGTCGCGGGCGCGTTGGAGGAGCCAGCGGACCTCGAAATAGAACTCCGTGGACACGAGGAGCGGGGAACCCACGATGGGGGCGGTCCCGTAGATGTCGGCCAGCGCCTTGCCGGTTGCGCGCGTAAACGGTACGCGCTCGTTGGCCAGCAGTGTTTCCACGCCGGCCAGGGCCAGGTCGTGCGCGAAAGCCTGATCGACCACGAACCATTCGCGTCGCGGGCGGAAGTCGTCGGGGGAGAACGCGCCGCCGCAATGCGGGCAGGTTCGCGTGCGTGCCCCGGCGAGCGGCCGGTCGCAATCGCGGCAGCGCAGGTCGAAATCGGGCAGGGGAAGCTCGTCGCCGGTGAAACGTGGCGGCCGGAGCCGGTGCCACGGCTTGACGACGTTTTCCATGTGGAACGCCAGGCCGCACTCGGGGCAGCGGTGTTCGGGCAGGCCGCGGAGCGGATAGCTGCATCGTGGGCAGACGAGCCCCCAATCGGGTATCGGCAACTGGTCGATGTCGATGGTCATGGCCACATGGTAGCGGGCGCTGCGAGCGGCGGATCAGGGAAAGTCGACGTCCGCGGTTTGCTGGGCCTCGTAGGTTTCGGTGTAGCGGTCGCCGTCGTACTGGGGGTTGTCGAAGCGGGTCCAGCGCCGGTTGAAGTGGAGTTTGACCGTTCCGACAGGGCCGTTGCGCTGCTTGGCGATGATGAGCTCGGCCGAGGTATCGTCTTCGGCCTCGGGGTCTTCGCCGAGCTTGTAGTACGAATCGCGGTGGAGCAGGGCGATGAGGTCGGCGTCCTGCTCGATGGCGCCGGACTCGCGCAGGTCGCTCATGCGGGGCCGGCTGCTGCTGCGGTCCTCGGGTTTGCGGTTGAGCTGGGCCATGGCGACGACGGGCAGGTGCAGCTCCTTGGCGAGCGCCTTGAGCCCGCGTGAGATTTCGGCGACCTCCTGCTGGCGGCTTTCGGCCCCGGGCGCGTGCATGAGCTGGAGGTAATCGACGAAGATGGCCCGCAACTTGTGCTTGCGGTGCATCATGCGCGCCCGGGCGCGCAGTTCGAGCACGGAGAGGGCGGAAGTGTCATCGACGAACAGCGGCCGGCCGCGCATCTCGTCGGCGACCTGCATGAGTTTTTGCAGCTCCTCGCCGGAGTGCTGCCCGCGACGCAACCGCTGGGCATCCACCCGCGCCCGGCTGCACAAGATGCGTTGGGCCACCTGCTGGCTGCTCATCTCCAGCGAGAAAAACAGCACGGGCCGGGGCGGGTCCTCGTCGAGGGCGATGTGTTCGGCGATGTTGAGCCCGAGCGCGGTCTTGCCCATCGACGGGCGTCCGGCGACGATGATGAGCTCCGACGGTTGCAGTCCGCAGGTCAGGTCGTCGAGCTCGTAGAAGCCGGTGGGTTCGCCGGTCAGGGCGCTGCCGTCGAGCTTCTCGATACGCCGAAAGACGTCTTCGATCAGGTCGGGCAGGGCCTGGACACCGCCGGCGACCCGCCGTTCGGTGACGTCGAAGATTTCCTTTTCGGCGAGGTCGAGAACCTCGGCGGTGGGTCGCCGATCGTCGAGGGCGGCTTCCATCGCCTTGTGGGTGGCGCGGATGAGTTGTCGCAGGATGGCTTTTTCACGAACGATGCGGGCGTAGTCGGCGACGCGCAGGGCCGAGGGCACGCTCGAGACGAGCCCGGCCAGAAAATCGTAGCCGCCGAGCTGCTCGAAGGATCCGCTGCGGGCGAGGGCTTCCTGGATGACCACCCCGTCGACCGGCTTGCCCGAGTTCCACAGGTCGACGATCAGGTCGTAGAGCTGCTGGTGTTTCTCGAACCAGAAGAGCGACGGTCCGGCGTCCTTGAGGACCGTGATCGCCTCGCCGATGGCGGTGTCTTCGAGCAGCATCGACCCCAGCAGCGCCCGCTCCGCGTCGAGCGAATGGGGCAACTGCCGGTCGAAGACACTACGCGTCGTCGAAGTCGTCGTCCGGGGCTTCGTCGTGCTCGTCGCCTGCGGGCTGTTCGTCGTCGGCGTGTTCTTCATCCGTCGCTCCCGCGCGCACGACCCAAAGCTTGATCTGCGCCGTGACTTCCTCGGTGAACTCCAAGGTGATGACACGATTATCGAGCGTGCGGATCGGCGTATCAAGCAAAACGTGTTCGGGCAGGACGGCGTGCCCCTGGGCCTGGAGCGCTTCGGCGATTTCCTGGGCACCGACCGAGCCGTAGAGCGTGCCTTCGGGGTTGGCCGCGGCCTCGATGGTCACGGTCGCGTCGGCGACCTCCTCGGCGAGTTTCTGGTACTCGCGCAGCCGGCGGGCGCGCTCGGCGGCGGCCTTCTTCTTCTCCTCCTCGATCGCCTTGATGTTCTCCTCGGTCGGGTACGTGGCCAGGAGCTGCGGAATCAGGTAGTTGCGCGCATAACCCGGCTTGACTTCGACGATGTCGCCGATGTGCCCGAGCTTGCGAACGTCTTTGAGCAAGAGCAACTGCATCAATCTTCTCCGTGATCGGTTCCAGCGTCGGCGTTGACGCCGCTAGCGTACTGTCTCACAAGATCGCCTCGTGCGGGCGGCCTCACGGGGCAGGCGCCCGTGCCGCCCGCGAGCGCCCCGGACGCCGGCCACTCTCGGCCGGCCGACATCGCGTGCGGGCCGCCCGTGCCGCGTTGCACAAGGCGCAAGGCAGCCCGAGTGGGCGGACTAACTCACAAACGGCAGCAGGGCCATGAAACGAGCGCGTTTGACGGCCAGCGCCGCCCGACGCTGCATCGGCGCCGGCAGGCCGGAACGCTTGCGCGAAAACAGCTTGCCCTGCGCGCTGGTGAGCCGCTGCAAGAGGGCGATGTTCTTGTAGTCCAGGTCTTCCATTTTGACTTTTGCGCCGCGCAAGTGGTTGGCATCGCGCGAGCGACGCGATTTACGCTTGCGCTTGGCACCACGCTGTCCACCCCGACGCTGCATCGTTTTTCTTGCCATGATCTGATTTCACCTCGATCGAATAAGCGATTGCGAATGTAATCCTCTGGTTTCGTTCGTCACCCCGCGGGGCGATGCTCCCGCCGGTCGGCCCTAGAAGGGAATGTCGTTTCCCGAGGGCGGGGGTACGTTGTCCGGGCTCGGCGCCGGCGGGGCGGCCGCGGGCCCGGCCGGGGGCTGTGGCTCGGCGGGACGCCCGCCGGAGTAGCCGCGGTTGCCGTAGCCGCTCTCCGGTCCGCCGCTGTCGCGTGGTCCGACGAACTGGAAGTTTTCGACCACGACGCTGAGTTTCGAGCGGCGTTGGCCGTCCTGGCCGGTCCAACTGTCGAACTTGAGACGCCCGTCGATCAGGATCGGGCGGCCCTTGGACATGTACTGGTTGATGGTCTCGGCCTGTCGCCCGAAGGCGGCGAGATCGACGTAGCAGACCTCCTCACGCTGGTTGCCGTCGCGGTCGCGCCAGCGCCGGTTGGTCGCGATGCCGAACTCGCAGACGGGGTTGTTGTTCGGCAGGTACTTGAGCTGGGGGTCGCGGGTCAGGTTCCCCATGAGGATGACTTTGTTGTAGCTTGCCATGATGCACTCTCGCTTTCTACCGGCCGACACCGCGCCGGCGGCCCCGGAATTACGGCTGGGCTTCGGCGGGCTTGTCGGGCTCGGTGGTCGCGGGCTGATCCGCCGGAGCTTCGGTCGTCGCGGTCGCGGTCGCGGTTTGGGCGGCGTCTGCGTCCGGGGTTTCGGCGGGCTTGGTTTCGCCGGCCGGTTTGGACTCGGCGGCCGGCTTGGATTCCTCGGGCTTGCGGTCGCCGTAGCGTCCCCGGCCGCCGTCGCGGCGCGAATCACCGCGGCGGGACTCGCTGGCGGCGGGCTGGAGCGGCTGGTCGGGGGGCAGCGCCTTGAGCTCGGCGAGTTTTTCCTCGCTGATCTTGTCGGCGCGCAGCACGAGCATGCGCAGGACGGATTCGCTCAGCCCGGCGTCGCGTTCGAGGTCGGCGATGCGTCCGGGGTCGGCGTCGAAATAGGTCAGGACGTAGGTGCCGCGTTTGCGTCCGTTGATTTCGTAGGCGAGGCGGCGCTCGTCGAACTTGAGACAGAC
Organism: Phycisphaerae bacterium; assembly: GCA_026984555.1. Lineage (GTDB taxonomy): Bacteria > Planctomycetota > Phycisphaerae > UBA1845 > Fen-1342 > JALSRY01. The sequence goes on along the minus strand of JALSRY010000220.1, from coordinate 3,742 downwards.
CAGCGGCTGGGCCTCGATGCGGTCGAACAGCCGCTTGACTTCGCCCTCGATCTCGGACCACTGGTGCATGGCCGCGTTGTCAAACAGGAACATGGCTTCGTAACGTTTCAAGACGATTCTCCTTCTGACGCGTCGTCTGTCGCGGGTTTGCGCTTACCGCCGCGTTGACCGCCGGCTTTGGTGTTGAACCGATTCATGGCGGCGTCGATGCCGCGCCGCAACCAGCACTCGACGGCGTCCGCCGCCGTCGAGATCGCTTCTTCGATGTCCTGCTGTTCGCCGGGGGCGAAGCGGCTGAGCACGTATGCCGCCGCGACCGCCGCGGGCGCCCGACCGATACCGATTCGCAGCCGCGGTACGTCGGTGGTACCGAGCCGCAGCAGGATGTTTTCCAGACCTTTCTGGCCGCCGCCGGAGCCGCGGGCCCGCAGTCGAATCCGCCCGACGGGCAGGTCCATATCGTCGCAGACCACCAGCAGGTCGCGGGTCGGGTCGAGCTTGAAAAACTGCTTCACCGCAAGCACGCTTCGTCCGCTCAGGTTCATGTACGTCTGTGGCCAGAGCAGCACCACACGCTGGTCGCCCACCTGGTCGTCGGCCACGAGCGCCTCGTATCGGCGTTCGTAGCGCGGGGCCGCCACGTTCCATCGTCGGGCCAGCTCGTCGAGCACCTGGAAGCCGACGTTGTGACGCGTGCGGTCGTAGCGGGGGCCGGGGTTGCCCAGGCCGGCGACGAGTTTCACCCCGCATCCTCACCGTCGGCGCCGGCGGTCTTGCCACGACCGACCAGCTCGGGTTCCGCGGGGCTGGCTTCGGTCGTTTCCTCTTCCTCACCTTCCACCTTCACGCCGCGCTTGGGCCGAACGGTGGCGATGGATTCGTCGGGATCCATGAGCACGACGACGCCTTCGGGCAGTTCGAGATCGCGCACGCGCAGGGCATCGCCCACGCCGAGATGGTCCACGTGGAACTTGAGCACGTCGGGGATCGTGAGCAGCGGACACTCGATTTCGATGTCGTTGTGCATCAGGACGAGCTCGCCACCCTCGTGGATGCCGTGCGGTTCGCCGACGGTTTCGACGGCGACGGTGACCTTGACGCGCTCGTGTTCGGTGACGCGCATCAGGTCGGCGTGGATCGGGGTGGCCTGCAGGTGGTCGTACTGCACGTCCTTGAGGAGGTACTGCGTTTCCCGTCCGTCGATGCGGACCTTGATCACGTGCGTCGCGTGCTGGAGCGCGTGCTCCAGGTCGTGACGTGAGAGCGCGAGCAGCTCGGGCTCGCCACCGTGACCGTAGACCACCGCGGGAATCATGCCGCGCTTGCGCAGGCGATCGTTGGCGTGCTTGCCGCCGGGGCTGCGGGTTTCTCCGGAAATCGTTTCAATATGCATCGCGTATACCTCCCGCGTCTACTTCATGAACAGGCTGCTGACCGATTCGTCGCTGTGGATTCTGCGAATGGCTTCGCCCAACAATTCGCTCACCGTGAGCACTGTCATATTCGGCAACTGCCGCCGGGCTTCCGGCGACAGGGGAATCGTATCGGTGATGGCCAGGTGGTCGATCGGGGCGTTGTTGAGCCGCTCGATCGCCGGGCCACACAGCACGCCGTGCGTGGCGGTCACGACGACACGCCGCGCGCCACGCTCGCACACCAGGTGGGCCGCCTGCACGATGGTGCCGGCGGTGGCGATCATGTCGTCCACCATCAGGACCGTGCGGTCGCGCACCTCGCCGATGATGTTGTAAGAGATCGACTCGGCCCCGCTGACCCGCCGCTTGTCGATGATCGCCAGGTCGCCGCCGAGCCGCTCGGCGTAGACGCGGGCCTGCTTGGCGTTGCCGATGTCGGGGCTGACGACCGTGAGGTTTTCGACTCCGAGAGACTCGAAAAAAGCCATGATGACCGGCTGGGCCGAGAGATTGTCCACCGGAATGTCGAAAAAACCCTGGATCTGGGCGGCGTGCAGGTCGAGCGTCAGCACGCGGTCGACACCCGCGACCGTGAGCATGTTGGCCACGAGCTTGGCGGTGATCGGCACGCGACCCTCGTCCTTGCGATCCTGTCGGGCGTAGCCGAAGTACGGCACGACCGCGGTGATCCGGTCCGCCGACGCCCGGCGCAGGCAGTCGATGAAAATGAGCAGCTCCATGAGGTGCTCGTTGCCGGGGCAGCAGGTGGACTGAATCACGAACGTATCGCGACCGCGGACGTCCTCGATGAGTTTGAGCGAGATTTCGCCGTCGGGGAAACGGTCGAGCTGCGCGCGGCCGAGCGGCATCCCCAGGTAGTTGGCTACCTGTTCGGCCAGCCGGGGGTTGCTGCGACCAGAGAATACGCACAGGTCTTTCACGAACCGTTTCCTGCTCATGTTGCCCCGGTGTCCGACACGTGCCATCGGGCCGACCGACCGGGAATGCGGGCAGCCGGCAAAGCTACCCGGCCTGGACTCGAACCAGGAATGCCAGGACCAAAACCTGGTGTGTTACCGATTACACCACCGGGTATTCGCTCGTACCGCCGGGCGGTCGCGCACAAGCGCCGAACCTGCGAACCACACCGATCTCGTCACGCAACAATACAGAGGCCGCGGTTGCGGACCCGCCCGGAGGCCTGAACCCCCAGCCGCGGGGTCAGGAGGCCCATTATGCGCGCCGACTGCCGCCGACGCCCACACGCCCCTTGCGAGCGGGCATATCCCGGCCGTGACGACCACCGGGACAGATAACGTACCGAAATCGCGGGGCAACGTCAACGGCCCGTCGCGCCGTCGCGCCTGGTTCGGGCGTGTCGCTGGCGCCGACACGCTGCGCAAGAAGCAAGCTCGGAGCAATCGCGAACTCGATGCCCTGCGGCATTGGACCCCATCCGGTGGATCCCGCCTCGCGTCAAAACACGCAGAGACGGGGATGTTGCGCCGGTGACGTGTTGTTCCCGGTCGCGCGGCGGAGGGAGTACCTTCAGGCCAACGGCAAGCGATCGATCTTGGCGGCGAGGATGAAATCGCTCTCCGTCAAGCCGTCGATCTTGTGCGTCCAAATGTCGATCGTGACCGCTCCCCACGTTAGCCCGATGTTCGGATGGTGCCCCTCGGCTTCGGCCACCTCCCCGACGCGGTTCACGAACGCCAAGGCGGAGCGGAAATCAGGAAATGCGAGATCCTTGTGGAGGTGGTGGTCGTTGATGATTTCCCACTGATCGAGCTGCTTGAGCAGCGCTCGGGCAGCATCGCCCGACAAGCTCGGCATGTCGCCCCGACACGCGGCACACGTTTTTTCGGATAGTCCGGCCATGGTGATCCTCGTACGAATTGCGAATGTTGATCGTTCTTCGGCTCACCAGAGTATAACAGACCGGCGTAACCGCGCCGGCTCGACGCCGGGCACGCAAAAAACCGGGTGGGCCTCGCGGTCCACCCGGCGTGCGACTCCTCGTGTTCCTCGAGCGGCAGCCCTACCGACGCCGAAACGCCAGCAGGCCCCCTAGCGCGAACAACGCCAGGCCGACCGGCTCGGGCACGAAATACAGTGTTTGAAGTGTCGTGTTTTGCACAGAAGCGTACTGGAACTGCCCGTACACCGCGGCGTCGTCGGAAGACCCCAAGACGGTAACGCGGGCCACCATGAAATCTCCGCCGGCGGGGCCTTCAGCGTCGATGGTGTCGAACCAATCGGTATCCAGCATCTGGTCGGTGTCGTTGCTCGACGCGATACCGACGATCTGGCCATTGTAGGCCGTG
>JALSRY010000219.1 GCA_026984555.1 Phycisphaerae bacterium | reverse complement strand
TACGTGCACGGCTTTGGGTGGTGTGGGTGGTTCGGCGGTGCGGGCGGATGCGAAGTGCCACGCCGCCAGCGTTCCGGCGGCGATCACGGAGAGGCTGAGCGTTCGCCGACAGGTGGGGCTCATGGGGCCAGCTCCGCGAGTTGGGTCGAGGTTGCGGCGCGGAGCGCGGGGAGCAGTGACACGCCGTCGAAGGGTTGGTGGGAGGGGAGCACCTCGAGCACATCGAGGATGGTGGGTGCGAGGTCGGGTGCCCAAGCCGTGGGGATGGTGGCTCCCGGGGGAATGTCGGGGCCTGCGAACATCATGGGAATGCGCATGTCTCCTCGGCAAATGCCGCCGTGGCCGCCCTTGTCGGGTTGGAAACCATATCCTGGCGCGGCGAAGACGACAACGTCGCCGCAGCGTCGGGCGTGGAGGAGGTCGATGAGCTGGCCGACGACGCCGGGATGTTGATGGGCGGCGGTGGCGTCGAGCCATTGTCGGCGGGTGTGGAATCCGGCGGCGACAAAATCGGCGAGCTTCTGGTCGGCGGTGTAGCCGAGGACGTCGTCGGGCAGCGGGACGTAGCGGTACTCGAAGCCGGCGGCGGCGGGTCGTCGTTCGATGCGGCTGGAGCCGCGGGGCGCGGCGAGGCGTACTTCGTTGTCGTTGGCGAGATAGGCGGCGACATCCACACCGGGGAGGTTCCACAAGCGGTTGCCGGCGGGGGGGGCGAGCAGGATCCGGGCGACCTCGTCGTGATCGGGGCGGTGATTCCAGCCGCGCTGGTCGCGGAAGTAGATGGTGGCGAAGCGATCGGCGCTGCGGACGAGCACGGTATCGAAGCGGTCGTAGTATCGCCGGCGGGCGGCGAAGGAGCCGTCCTGGATGACGTGCTCGGTGAGGTGGCGGCCGAGCCGGTCGCGGAGGTACGTTGCCAGGGGGACGATGCCGGCGTGGATGGGTACGTGGCCGTGGTCGGCGGTGAGGATGAGCGTGGTGCGGTCGAGCATGCCCTCTTGCCGGAGCCAGTCGCAGACGCGGCCGAGCTGGTAATCGAAGTGGGCGACGGCGTCGCGGTAGCGTTGGGAATCGCTGCCGAACTCGTGGCCGATGGCGTCCACGGCGGGGAAGTAGCAAACGACGAGGTGGGGCCAGCGGTGCTGTTGGTTGGCCCAGCGGGCGATGTCGGCGATCGTGCCGGCGGTCAGTTTGTCCACGCCGGTGTAATTGTGGAAGAACCAGCGCACGCCGGAGGGGGCCCAATTGGCGAAGTTTTGCGTCAGGTCGCGTTTGACGGCGTTCTGCACGCTGACGGAGATTTTGGGTTTCATGAGCGCGTAGATCGTCGGTGCGTCGAAATCGGCGTTGACGGAGCGGTAGTGGCGGATGGTGCCGTAGTCGCGCAGGAGCCGGTTGGTGCGATCGAACCACTTGTTGGCGATGACGTCGTGGTGGGCGGGGCAGAGGCCGGTGGCGTAGGAGGTCAGCACGGCGTAGGTGATCGAGGGGACACAGGTCAGGGCGTTCTCGACGCGGGTGCCGCGTTCGAGGAAGTGCCGCCGGATGTTGGGGCACCAGCCTTGTTCGCACCCGTCGCGCAGGACATCGGGAGCGAGTCCGTCGCAGAGGAAGAGGACGACGCGGGGGTTGGGCCGGAGGACATCGGGGCGGAGGTGTACGCGGGGGACGCCGCCGGGGCCGCAGCCGGCGATGCAGATGAGAAGCGTGACGGGGAGGGCGGTCTGGGCGAGGCGGCGTCGGTTCATGATTCTCCGTGACACGAATACGGGTTGGGCGTTCGAGGCGCCCCGACACCCCGCGGGCAAGAAGGGGCGGGACAAGGGTCGTGTTCCGGCGGGCTGCGCGGTTCGCGGAGCGTTGCCGCCCGAGCCGGACCGCCGACGTCAAGCGGGGGTATTATCGCCGGGCGCTGTCGGGGATCAAGTGCGGCCAGCGGGGCGTTGCCGCGGGGTGGCGGGTGGGGTGGTGTTGGGCGCGGGGAGCTCGGCCCTTGCGCATGACGGGGGGGGCGGGCGCCGGCGCCGGGCGACGAGGGGCAGATCGTCAGGTGGGCCAGGTGGGTTCGGTGACGCCGGCGGCGTGGTTTTCGTAGCGGGCGAACACGAACAGCGCGTCGGAGAGCCGGTTGAGATAGGCGATGAGGTGGGTTTCGAACGGCTGGGTTTCGAGGAGTCGGACGACGGCGCGCTCGGCCCGCCGGCAGACGGTACGGGCGACGTGGAGCGCGGCGGCGGCGGGTGTTCCGCCGGGCAGGATGAAGCTGGTCAGGGGGGGGAGGTCGGCGTCGAGGTGGTCGATCGTTTTTTCGAGTGCGGCGACGTGGCGCGGGCGGATGCAGGGGAGGCCGGCCGGGCGTCGCGGGCCGGGTGGCGTGCTGAGTTCGGCGCCGGCGGAAAACAAGTCGCGCTGCACCTGGCCGAGCGGTTTGCGGAGCGCGGGGGCTGGTTGGGCGGCGAGGACGACTCCGAGCAGCGTGTTGAGTTCGTCGACGGTTCCGTAGGCGTCGAGGCGGAGGGTGGATTTCGCGGTGCGGGTTCCGTCGCCGAGCCGGGTCGCGCCGTCGTCGCCCGCACGGGTGTAGATGCGTGAGGCCGCCATCGGGTTCCTCCATAAGCGTGTGGTGCACGGAAAACAGGTGCGGGCGCAGTGTACCACCGGCGGCGGGGCGGTGCGCCGGGCGGACTCGAGCGGGGGGCGCTTGAGCTTTCCGCGGCTGAGGCGGAGAATGGCGCGGCGGCGGCGGTCGCGGCGCGGGGCGGCGCGGTCCGGGTCCGGCTCATGCGAGCACACGGAAGCGAGGGCACATCCGATGGCAATCAGACCACTGAATGTTGGACTCATCGGCGGGGGAGGCGAGGCGTTCATCGTGCATCCGCACCAGCGGGCGATCCATTTCGACGGGACGCGGCGGGTTGTGGCGGGGGCGTTGCATCCCGATCCCGAGGTGGCGATGCGTGAAGCGGAGAACTGGCCGTACCCGATCCGCGGTTATCCCAGCTACGACGCGTTGATCGCCGACCAGGCCGAGAAGCCGATCGGGGAGCGGCTGGATTACGTGCTGATCGTCACGCCCAACCACGTGCACTTCGATCCGGCGATGAAGTGCGTCGAGGCGGGCATTCCGGTTTTCTGCGAGAAACCGTTGACGGTGACATTGCGTGAGGCGGAGCGGCTCGCCGCCGCGGTGCGCGCGCGTGCCCTTCCGTTCGGGGTTGCTCATACGTACCTGGGTCACTGGACGAGCCGGCTGGCGCGGCACATCGTGCGTAGCGGTTTGCTGGGGGAGGTGCGTTGGGTGGATGCCTACTACCTCCAGGGCTGGCTCGCGGACCGGACGGAGGACCAGGGGGTTGCGCAGGCGGAGTGGCGGGTGGACCCGCAGCGGGCGGGGGCGAGCTGTTGTGGCGGGGACATCGGCACGCATGCGTTGATGCACCTGCGTTACGTCACGGGGCTGGAGGTTCGGCGTTTGCATGCCGACCTGGAGACGTTCGTGGCGGGGCGGGCGCTGGACGATCATTTCACGGCGTACTGCGAGCTCTCGAACGGTGGGCGGGCGTTGGTGCGGGCGTCGCAGATCGCGATTGGTCACAAGAACGATCTGGGGCTCGAGGTCAACGGGACGCGGGGCT
>JALSRY010000218.1 GCA_026984555.1 Phycisphaerae bacterium | reverse complement strand
ATGCATATACAAAGCCCATGACGTAACCGAGCAAATGCTTCCCGGGCTCAAGCTCATCAACCGTGTGGACGACCGCGCCGAGCTGCTGACCGCAATCCAGTCGTGCAACCCCGAAGCGATCATCATCGACCTGGACGAAGAGGACGCCCTCGACGCCCTCGTGCAAGTACAGGAGGTGGCACCCAAGGTCGGGATCGTGTGTGTCACCGGCACACCCGACGTATCCCGGATCATCGCGGCCCAGCGCGCCGGCTGCCAGCAGGTGTCCATGCGGCCGATCGACCCGAACGACCTGGTCTCCGCCCTGCATAGAATCCTGCACGTCAGCGACGAAGTCGTGGACACCAACTCGACGATCGCGATTTTCGGCGCCACCGGCGGCGTCGGTGCCACCACGATCGCCTGCCACCTGGCGATGGAACTCGGCACGTTCAGCGAGGGGCCGGCGGCGCTGTTCGACCTGGACCTCGAATTCGGCGGCGTCGCTCGGGCACTCGATGTCGAACCGCAGTACACGATTGCGGATCTCGCCACGGCCGGAGCGGCCGACCGCTTCCTGCTCGAGAAGGCCGCCGTCCGGTTCTCGTCCGATCTTCACATGTTCGCACGCCCGCCCGAGCTCGAAGACGCCCACACCGTCGCCGAGAGCGATGTCCGTTCCATGCTTCTGGCGGCACGCCAGTCATACCGCTTCGTCGTGCTGGACCTCGCCCGGCAGCTCAGCCCGCTTATCGGCGTCGCGATGGAGGAATGCCACAAGCTCCTGATCGTCATCCAGCTCACCGTGCCCAGCGTAGACAACGCCAAACGGCTGGCTCGCGCACTCGTTGCCGACGGCATGCCCGCTGATCGCATCGAATTCGTCATCAATCGCTACCGCAAGGGCACACACAACTGCACGGTCGAGATGGCCGAGGGAGAACTGGAGAAGAGCGCCATCGCGATCGTGCCCAATGACTACCAGGAAGTGAGCACCGCTACCGATTCGGGGCATCTGCTCTCATCACGCAGCCGCGTCAGGGCCGCGATTCGCGAGCTGGCCAAGACGCTCGCCGGCCAGGATGCGAGAGCGAAGGATTCGCAGGCCAGCCCCGCCTCATGGCTGCAAAAGCTCTCGTTGCGCCGTTCGAAAACCCCCGCAGCGTCGCCGGAGTCCTGAACCGAACGCACGATCCCCCCTGGCGATGGTCTTCCTGTCGCCGAGAACCACGCACCCGGTGAACGTCAGCCCGGGCACGACGCTCCCCAGCCCCCCGACAGACCACCCACGCGACACGAGCTCGAAACGGCCTGGCTGCTCGGCGCCGTCGTCGGCACGCCGCCCAACTCGACCGCCCGCGCCCGGTACGCCGCCGCCTCATCCTTCAACCCCGCCTGCTCGACCGCATCGGCCGCCAGACGATAGAGGCCGGCGTAGAATGCGGCGAGCTGTCGCTCGTCATTCCCGACCGGCGGACGCCGCGGCCCCAGCGCCCGCACCACCGCCGGTTGATGCGCCAGCGCATCGCGCAGAATCGCCACAACGGCCGACAGGTCGCGGTGTTCGGTCGCTTGTGCGAGTTTGACGGCGTAGTACACCTCGAATCCCTTTTCGACATCCACCGCGCGAATCCGCGGGGCTCCCGCCGTCGCCACGCTGATCGTAAAGAGCATCGGCGTCGCTACGGCAACCCCAAGCCCGGCCGCACGTCCCCAGCGTCGTGTCCCCAGCGCCCGCACCAGTTCCGCCCCGGTCAGCCCGCCGAAAGGAAGCAGCGCCGCCGCCAGTGGTACCCGGAATCGGGAAAACACCATGAACCCCACCAGCACGATCAGGTTCAGTGCGATGAGCGCCAACAACGGCCCCACCCGGGCTCGCCGCCGCAGGGCCAGGACGATCCCCACCGCCGCCAACGGGCCGAGCACACCAAACGTCAACGGCAGCCGCCGCAGTACGTTCGAGTAGAGACGCGCGTAGTAGAAATTGGCGTTGTTGGGTTCTTCGAGATCGCGGACGACACCCGCCAGCTTCGCGCCGAGCAGACGCAGGTAGCCGGCCGGTGACGAATGTCCTTTGAGCGTCGCCCACACGGTGGGCAGCAGACGCCCCCTGCCCTCGGCCAACGCCTCGGCCGCTCCGTCATAGTCCCAGGCCACATAGCCCGAGTGTGCCGCGTTGGACAAAGCGAAGGTCGCCGCGCCGCCGCCCGCGGTTCGAAGTGCCGGCGCCCCGACGACGACGTTGCGCACGACCGCCGGCGCAAACCCTGCGGCGACACCGAGAATGAACGCGGATGCACTGGCCATCCGGCGCTTGCGGGGCATTCCCGTTCTTGCCAACAGGAGCAACCCGAACGGCATCATCAGCATGAAATGCGCCTTGAGGACCATCGCCACGCCCGTCACCAGGCCGGCGACCGCCCAATCGGCCATCCCGCGCCGCCAACGAGCCCGGTCCAGCAACACCACGATCAGCAAGCCGAAGAAAGTAATCAGCGTAGCCCGCAATAACGTGAACTCGTAGAACAACAGCGGTGCGTAGAGGAGCGTCAGCCCGGCGGCGATCACGGCCGCGAGATCGCCGAAATGCCGCCGGGTGATGAAGTACACCAACAGGAGCGACCCGATTCCGACGAAGCATTGCAAGGCGTAGATCCAACCCGCGGCGACCCCGAGCGCTGCGTACACGCCCGCCAGGAGGTACGGGTAGAGCGGATCCTGGTAGGTACCGTGGGCGCCGGCCCACTGCCGCCACAGGGCCAACGCCGGATTGTCGGGGTACCGGGCGACGATCGCGGCCCAGCGCTGCGGGTATCGTTCGGCGAATTGCTGTGCGACGCGGCGATGCCAGAGATGCAGCGGCGGATCTACATCACGTGACCACCGGTCCCCTTCCATGATCGCAAGCGCCCACGAGTGAAAATAGTTCATGTCCGTCTGGTTCCACTCGTAGAGCCAGAAACACGGGCTCGCCGCCAGTTCGACGAAGCACGCGGCACGCAGCGACAGCGCCACCGTGACCAACGCAACGATCACCAACCGGCGGTGGAAGACCAACCATGACTCGATGGGGAACGCCGCAGCCGGCAACGAGGAAGCGTGCGCGGATGGCTTGGTCGTTTTCATCGTGCGGATTATACGACATGGGGCGTCGATTCAGGCAGGCCGGCATCCGAAAGCCGCGGCCCAGGGTGTATCTTCACGGCTTGCCGGGCTGACGCGCGGGGCGGCTGGCGGGCTGTTCGACCTCCTCGGCCGACTCATCGCCGACGTAGCCGAGCGCTTGCATCTCGCGCATCAATTTTGAATCGAGCGGCGTAACCTGTTGGTCGGGTGTTCGCAGCCGCGCGCCACACTCACGCAGCGTCGTGACCGTGCGCTGTAGTTCACGGCGAAGCGCCGCCGCCTTCGCCGGCGCCGCGGTGGAAACATCGTGGAGTTCAAACGGATCGCTGACCCGGTCGAACAACAAGCCACGCTGTTCGGACACGAAGTGATATCTCCACTTCGGTGTAGTGAGCACAAAAGCGGGGCCACCGACGTCGCCACAATCGCGCGCAGATCGCTGGGAAAGCACAGGGCGCGCGTGAAACCCCGGCGCGAGCACATCCACGCCCCGCGCCTGACGTAGAAAATTCTGTGCCCAGCCGGCGTCGATC
>JALSRY010000217.1 GCA_026984555.1 Phycisphaerae bacterium | reverse complement strand
GCGACGTAGCGACGCAATCACCGTGAGACGCCGGGACAGGGGTCCGCGGTCGCCCTATGCCTGGTGGTGCGAAGTTGCTGTGCGCGTGTATCGCCTGATGCGCGGTACGGCTCGGGCGTTCCCGCCCCGCTGGTTGTCGGAGAATAAGAAACGTGCGGCCTGCCGCATCGGGCGAGCCGCACGTGTGTGCGTCGCGATCTGGCCGGCGCGGTTCGGCGGAACGCCGGGGTCCGCAGCTCGGCTGATGTGTTACGGCAACACGATGTAGCCGAGCGTCGTGTCGGTGTCGCTGCTGCGGTCGGTGGCGGTCTTGAAGCCGACGCAGTTCTCGCTGCAATCCACGTCCCAGGCCGGGCAGCCGTAAGAGTCGGAGCCGGCGGGATCGGCCGGGACGGTGAAGGTGGCACCGCTGCTGGCGTACTGGAGGTACCAGTCGCCGAGGAAGACATAGCTGCCGTCGGGTACGACGCACAAGCTGGCCCCGAATCCGACCAGGCCGTTGTTGGTCGTCGAGCCGTCGATGTAGTCGTCGAGAGCGGCCTTGGTGAAGCTGTAGCTGGATATCGCGCCGACCGCCGCCCGCTGGTGGCCGCCGCTGCTGTCACTCGCGTCGGTATCGGCGAAGAAAGCGAACACGCCGTTGCCGATACCGAGTTCCATCGTGGCCTCGGCGTCGGTCATGGTGTGGATGCTGTTGTCACTGAGGTCGACGAGGAAGGCCTGCGGGTACGATTGACCGTCGATCGCGATGATGTAGTTGCCGTACATCTTGATTTGCAGGTCGCCGATGCCGTTGGCGACGGCGATTTCGGTCGGTGCGGCGGTGGGGTTGTCGATGTCGTAGACCCAGAAGCTGTCGTCCGCGACGGCGACGACCGTTTTGGTCGCGGCACAGACGGCGACCTGTTCGACCTGGGCCGCGTAGTCGACCGGGTTCTGGTCGAACGCGAGGAGTGTCGGCGTGCCGCTGCTGACGTCGATGACCTTGATGATCTTGCCGTCGCTGACGACGTTCTGGTGGCAGATCATGACGCAATAATCGCCGTCGGCCTGGGGGTTGCCGGGCTCGCCGGGATCGTAGATTGCCGGCAGGTGAATCTCGTTCGGATCGAAGGTCTTGGTGACACTGGCCGAGTCCACGTCGAAGACGGCCATCTGGAACGCGATCGAGCCGGTGACGCTTCCGACGAGCCAGATGGTGTCGCCCGAACAGGCAAATGCGCCGCTGTCATACTCGTCGCTGTTGGGGATCTCGCGTGCGGTGGTGTCGCCAGCGGACGGGATGATGTAGCTGACACCGCTGAGCGTGCCGGTACCGAAAGCGATGACGTCGTCACCACAGTCGAGGCCGGCGTCGTGGCGGACGGCGATGTCGGTCTTGGCGATGGTCAGGCCGGCGGTGGTTCCGCCGGTATCCCCGCCCGTGTCGCCGCCCGTATCCCCGCCCGTGTCGCCGCCCGTATCCCCACCGGTGCTTCCGCCGGTGTTGTCGCCGGTGTTACCTCCCGCGTTGGGGCCGTGGCCCGGCGGGCCACCGTGGGTCGGCATGGTAGGACAGCCGGCAATCGTCATCGTTACGAGGGCTACGGATACGGCCAACAACATCAGGCATGTGGTTTTCGACATACAGGTATCTCCTTGGTGAACAAAAAGTTGCGATGACCCCCCATGTCCTTGTGAGATCCGCCCGGCGCATAGCCGCCGGAGCGGTAGGGGCGGAGACAGGGAACCTCCGCCTTTGCAGGGCTGGGCTTGACGAGCGGGAGCACTATCGGCCGTCTTGGGCGGAATCTTGAACAAATCGAGGTATGCGGTGGTCGTCGCCGATCGAGCTTCGGGGAAAGCGGTTTTGCGGGTGGCCGGTGTGAAACGCGGGTGGGCCGGATCAGCCGAATCGCCCGCGCTGGCGTGGCGGTGTGCCGGGCTGGAACAGGGGTTTCTGGATCTCGCGGATATAGCCTTGTTCCTTGAAGAACTCGAGGGTCTCGGCGGTGGATGCGAATACGCGCGTCGCGGTTTCGGTGATGAAGGGGGATGGTTCGGCTTTCGGCTGCCAGATGACGTAGACTTCCTTGGTGGTTTCATAGGCGTGTTGCAGTTCGCGTTCGACGCCGGAGGAGAGGCCCGGTTTGCCGTTGGGCAGTTCGGGCACGAAGCTGACGATCATGTCGGACTGGTCGATGAGCTTGAAATCGCGGGCGTAGATCTGGGCGTCGATATCGCGGGCGACCGAAGCGACCTCGTTGACGTCGAAGACGACATCGCGACCGTTGACGGCGATGGTGAAGGTCGTTTCTCCGCGTTGGGTGGCGGCACCGGCTTCGAAGAGCAGTCGCTTTTCGTCGAGGTCGCCGGGGTCGAAGGTGATGAAGTGGTCGGTGATCTGCGCGCGGAACGCGTCGATTTCGGCCTGCGTCTCGGGCAGGTCCATGACGTGCGTCATCGGAAACGATGGGTAGACGCGCTTGGTGTCGGGCTTGAAGATGAGCCGATAGAGCGACTCGATCGTATTGTCTTCGATCCCGCGGGCGAAGACGAAGAAGCTCCCCACCGGCCGGATCGCGTGCGCGAGGATCTCCGTCGCCAGGATCTCCTCCTCTCGCCACACGAGGATGTCTTTGAGCGTGTGGGGAACGTCGTGCTCGCGCAGCAGGCGTTCGTGGACCGCGTCCACATTGTCTACGAGCGTGATGTAGAGGTCGGCATCGAGGGCGGCCATCTGGTCGTAGTCGAACGCGGGAAACAGCCCGTGTTTCCAGCGAAACGAGGCGTGCGTGTTGACGATGACCGTGTGGTGCTTGTCGGCGTCCGCGAGCACGTCCTTGAACACCGACCGGCGCAACGCGTGCAGCCGGGCCAGCGGCAGGTCGAGGATTTTCCCGGGGCGCACATCGGGCGCTTCCGCGTACATCATGTCGCCGATGTGGTAGACCCGGACGGCTTGCGAGCGCTGTTCGGCGAGCCGGGCAACCTTGTCGAGGAACGGCTTCTTGTCCACGCCGACCTGTCCGGTGACGACGACACGGCGCCCGCCCGCGCGGTGGCGGCGAAACAGGGAATCACGCTGGGGTTCGCTGCTCATCTCTTCCCGCTTTCTGGTCATCCGCGCTGCCCGGCGGCACGAACCCGGGCAGGCGATGGTCGCCTCGTTCGAGGCGTTGACACGAGTGCCGCACCACGCGCCCGCCGGCGGGTGGTCGGGTCATTCGCCGGAGGAGCTCCGGGCCCGTCGCCGGCGTCACCGCCGCCGCAGTCGGCCGTGTTTTCGGGGCGACGCACTCAGTCTCGTGTTCTGATCACGTTCGTTTTGCGCGTTCGATCTCCGCGACGGCTGCGCGGACACCGCCGCCGGCTGGCCACCCTGACCGTCTCGCCGAACAGAGCGGCCGCGTGTTGGGTGGCGGCGGGTTCGAACTCGCCCGGGGGCCGTCTTGATTTCGGCTCCCGAGTCCCTATCATGTACACAGATCGGCGGTTTCGCAACGCCGGCGGGAACAACGCAAGCGGCTGTGGCGGAATTGGCAGACGCGCTGGCTTCAGGTGCCAGTGGGCATTACGCCCGTGGTGGTTCGAATCCACTCAGCCGCATTTCTTCGGTCGGCGTCCTCGGGGCGTGCGGCCGTTTTTGCTGCGCGGCGGCTGCCGG
>JALSRY010000216.1 GCA_026984555.1 Phycisphaerae bacterium | reverse complement strand
CCCATTTCATCGAGCTCGCCACGCACGTCTATCTCGAAAATTCGCCCGAGCTGGCCGATCGCAAGTTGCGCCAGCTCGCCGAGCACCTGGACGAAGACGACACCGTGCGCAACCACATTTCGTTGATCTGGGAAGGCATGGGCCGGGCCGTGACGGAGCGAATCCGGCCGCTGTACGAGCACGCCGATCGGGGTGTCGCGTTCTACGCTGCCCGCGCCGGGTTGCGGCTGGGCGACGTGAACGCGCTCGCGACGCTCGCGCAGGCGGCCCGCGCCGCCGACGATCCGCACCGGCTCGATGCGATCGTCGAATTGGGTCATAGCGACTATCCGCAGGCGGCCCGGGCGCTGGCTGGGTTGCTCAACGACCGCGATGATGTCGTGCGCATCGCGGCGTACGAGGCCCTGCGCGAACACCGTTACCCCGCGATCGAGACAACCGCCTTCGCCAGCACGCTCGACCCGCGCCAAACCAGCGTCATCCTCGATGTGGTCGAGTCGAGCGGACGTCCGCTGATCTACGCCCACACGTCGCGCTCGCCGCGCATCGCCGTCTTCGGCCGCCGCACACCGCTGGTTCTGCCGCTGTTCTACAATCACCCGGACGATCGGGTTACGCTCAATGGTCCCAAGGTTGGTGGCAAAGTGTCGATCCTCTGGCAGACGCGGAGCGGACGGATCGTATCGAAGCCCGTCGTGGTCGAGCCGCGTGTCGTGCAGCTCATCCGCGGGTTGGCCGACCTGCCCGTCACGGACGACGCGGGGGCGCTGCGCGGCGTTGGCCTGGATTACGACGTGTTGTTGGAAGTGCTCGATGGTTTGTGCGGCTCGGGTGTGATCCCCGGTCGCTTCGTGCTTCAGAAAACGCTGGTCGAGAACCTGCTCGCACCGCCCGAACGTCCCGAGCGTCCGGAAGCCGCGGAGCCGCCGGCGGTCGATCAGCCGGCTCCGGTCCGACCCGACGCCGCGCCGGGTGAGGGGGAGCCGCTTCCCGGACGCCGACGGCAGAATGGACGGACGGAGTGACCACGCAACGGAAGAAGACTCAGCGCATGCGCCTGCACAAGTTCCTCTCCGAAGCCGGGGTCGCGTCGCGCCGCCACGCGGAAGAGATGATCGAAGCGGGGCGCGTGCTCATCAACGACCGGATCGTCAACGAGCTGCCGGCATTTGTCGATCCGGCACGCGACCGGGTGGTGGTGGATGGTAGTCGGGTTCGTCTCTCTGCTCCCGAGTACTTCCTGGTGCACAAGCCCAAGGGCGTCGTGTGCACGAACCGCGACCCGTCCGGTCGCCCGCGGGCGATCGACCTGCTGCCCCCGCTCAAGGCGCGGCTGTTCGTCGTCGGGCGGCTCGATGCCGACAGTACCGGCCTGTTGCTGATGACCAACGACGGGGCGCTGGCCGAGCAGATTACCCATCCGCGGCTGGGGATCCCCAAGGTCTATCGCGTCGAGGTTCGCGGGCACGTGCCCGACGATATCGTCGCGCGGCTCAAGAAGGGGGTACACCTGGCGGAAGGCAAGGCGACCGCGTCGGAAGTGGAAATCACCCACCGCAGCCGACAGTCGAGCGTGCTGATGATTACCCTGCGCGAGGGACGCAACCGCCAGGTCCGCCGGATGCTGGCACGCCTGGGCCACCGCGTGAAAACACTCAAGCGCGTGCAGATCGGCCCCCTTTCGCTCAAGAAACTGCCCGTCGGCGCCTGCCGGCGTCTTACGGCCGGCGAACTCGCCGCACTACGCAAGACGCTTGCCCGCGCCCGCAAAGCGTTTGAACGCAGCGACCCGCCGCCCGCTCAAAAGAAGCCCACCCGCCCGCGCAACACTCCCAAACGCCGCGGCGACGCGGGCCGATCCAAGACCGCGCGCGGCAGCGACGACGCCCGCCGTGTCAAGACGCGGACCGGCCGGGGCGCCGCGCCGGCGCGTGTCAAGACCGCACGCGGCGGGAAAGACACCGGCCGGAAGCCGCGCACCCGCCGCCTGATTACCTGAGGTGTCTCATGCGTACTGATTCGCCACGATCGTCGTGCGGCTGGCGTGTCGCCGGCCTCGTGTTCGTCATGGCCGCAGTGTCGGGGTTGGGGGGCTGTTTGCGCATCGTGCGCCAACAGGCGCCGTACTATCTCGACGGTCCCCACCAGGTCGAGCCGCCCAACGGCTTTCTCGAACCCGGTACACGTGTGCTGACCTTCGGCTCGAAGGACAGCTATAGCCACGTGCTTACGTTCGACGGGATCGCGGCCGACGTTTGGGATGGTGATCTGGTGTCGCCCAGCCAGTGGCGCAAGGAGCAGCAGGCCCGTAAGGCCACGGCCGCGGGTAGCGCTGCGCCGCCCGGCGAACCACCGCATACGTCCCCCTAGATCGTCGTCGCGGGAACCATCCGGCGGCCGTCTTTGCCGTCGCCGATTGTAGCATGTTGCGATTTCTCCCCCTGTGCAGCAACTCCAACAAATGACTCTTTTCGAAAACCTGTCGCCGCGCGCGGAATTGTGATAGTTTTCTGTCATCCGTGGTAATGTTCGCCTCGATGCCTATTCGGGAATCGTTATCGCCGCGCGTGCCGGAAATCGGCGAGTATTCCCAAGCCAGTGCGTGCTCTGTGCGGCCCGATAGTGCGTCCGGAAACGCCAGAAGCCGCGGCGTCAGGCGCCTGCCCGGCCCAGTGGAAAGCGGTGGTGCCGATTGCAGGCGAAGTTGGGAGGGGGAAAAGGCGGCGTAGGGGAAAGGCAAAAAAGATGAAATCACGGGGTTGCAATGCTTGCGTTCGTGCTATAGTTTTCTTTGGAGGCCAGTCAACTATATAGGGAGCTAGACTATGGCAAAGAAAACAGCACGTCGCAGAACACTCGGAGAGTACAAGTGCCCCAAGTGTGGCCGGGTCTTTGGAATGCCCGCCCACCTGGGACGCCACATGAATAGCGTCCACGGCCAGTCGTCCGCACGGCGCACGGCGGCCAAGGCCGGTCCACGCGCCCCCCGCAAGGTGACGCGTAACGGCCACGTGAGTCGCCCCGGTCCGGTCGCTCCGGCCGATAACGCGATTCTCGAGCAAATGCAGGAATACCGCGGTCAGCTAGCCATGCAGCGGGCCGAACTCGACGGCCGCATCGAAGCGCTCGATCGTGCGATCGCCATGCTCGGGGGCGGCACCGGCGGTACGCCCGCCGGCAAGCCCCGACGCGCCGCCACGCCGCGGGCTGCCAAGGCTCCCGCCGGCGGATTGGCTTTTCGCAAGGGATCGCTCAAGGAATACATCGACGCGGTTCTGCGAAAAACCGGCAAACCGATGCGCGTCAAGGACATCACCGCCGGCGTCTGCAAAGCCGGCTACAAGACCAAGAACAAGACGCTCCACAAGAGTGTGGGCATCGCCCTGACGCAAATGCCCAACGTCACCCGCATCAGTCGCGGCGTGTTCCGCATTCGGTAAACGGCACCGGCGTCCGGTCGGCCGGTGGCGCGTCCGGCCGGCCGGATGCGTTCGTTCCGGATCGGGTTCCCCCTGGCAACGTTTGTCGCAACGTCGCCCCGCGGGCGCGCGGGTTTCGTGCGCGCGTGCGCCCCGGCCGGAACAGGGAAAGTATTGTATTCGGGGGAATATGATAGTCTACATTGTCACGCTCGGGTGGGCCGTCTCCAAC
>JALSRY010000215.1 GCA_026984555.1 Phycisphaerae bacterium | reverse complement strand
AGTTGATGCAACACGTATACCGATTCCTGAAACAACGAACACGACGCGCCGCCCGCCTCTACCTCAGCTCAGCGGCATGAATCCATTGCCCTTGTCGCAGAATCGCGCACGGTGATTTAGTCCCCCGCGGGAACGGCGTGCCCGGGAAGAGTAGCACGCCAGAACAGCGGGGTTCCGCTGCTCCGCGGTACGTCAAGAGCAAACCGCGACACTTCAATGCGCGGCGAGCGTAGCAACCATACCGTCGGGGGATTTCGCTTGAGCGTTTGCAGGGCCGAAACGATGTGTGCGCGCGATTCCGCCTGGTTGCTAGCCAACGCTCGATCGAGTTCGCTTTCGAAGTCCGGGTCGGAAAAACGCATTACGTTCGGGGCTGGCTGGGCATTGGCCCGGTACAGCCAAAGGTACTGATCGACGGAGGCCACGAACGGGCCATAATACCCAATGGCCATCTGATACTTGCCTTGAATCACGCGCGGGAAGAAGTCGGCCAAGCCCTGACGCAAATCGACCGTTATCCCCACCGTCGCCCACTGCTGGCGCAGCAATTCCGCCAGAATCCGCGGCTCGTGGCCCGGCTGGACGAGCATCTCGAGCCGCTTGGCTTCGGCCGGTAACTTGCTCAGGATTTCCTTGGCCTTCTCCGGCTGATACTCGAACCAGCACGGCGAGTCTGGCAACACTTGGCGGGGGAGCGGTCCGCCGACCGGATCGCCGGCCCCCAGGGCCTCCACTAAGACCCGCCGGTCGGTCGCGAGATTCAAGGCCACACCCAATTCTGGGTGGTTCGCAAATGGTGCACGTTGCATGTTCAGTGCCACCAGACGGATCGTTGTAGTCGGGACCGACTCGGCTACCAGTTTGCTACCACTCCGCTGCTGATTACTCATCAACGGCAAGATCGCCGAAGTCGCTTCCAGCCAATCGACGCCGCCGGCACGGATCTCCTCGATGGCCGAGGCCTCGCTCTCAAGCACTCGAAAGGTCAGTTCCTCGGGGCAGTCTGGAGTCACCTGGCCCCAGTAGTGCGGGTTGCGTTTGAGCACGACGCGCTGGCCGACGCGATCCCACTGAGCAAGATAAAACGGCCCCGAACCGATCGGCGGCAGTTCGTCTTCGGCGGGTTGCCCGGCCGGCATGACGCAGAAGAACGACACGGCCAACCGCTCGGGCAAATACGCGAACGGCCGTGTCAGGTGCAGCGTCAGCTGCCCGTCGGCAAGATCGATGCCGGAGATGCGGGAAGCCTTGCCGTCGATGAAATCCTTGGCTCCCACTAGCAGGTTGCCAAGGAGCGTGCGTCCATAGCCGGGACGCTTGAGGGCCGACTCGATCGACGCCCGAACGTCCTCTGCCGTTACTTCCGCTCCACGATGGTCGCCGTCGCGCCGGTAGAAGTGGACGCCATGGCGAAGCTGGAACGTCCACTCGGTATACGACTCGTCAGCTTGCCAAGACGTGGCCAGCATGGGTTCCAACTGTCCCTCCGGACCAACGTCTACCAGCCGGTCGTAGATTTGCCACACGATCATGATGGGCAGTCCCGTTCCGGCTTCCCGCGGGTCGAGCGTGGGAATGTTCCCCATCCCCACCGAGCCCACCTTGAGGTTTCGGATCAATACCGCCGGTGGCTGCTCCCCGGGCGGCTTTTTTTGCGACGATATCACCACCGTGATTACTGCCACGGCTATCGCCGCCACCACCCCGATCGGCATCCACACTTTCGCTTTCACGTTTAACCCCTGGCGATCAGTGGACAGTACGGGTCGGCAGGTGCCTCATCGAAGTAAATGCCCAAAAGGCGGTCGCCTCCCTGGCATTCATGCCAGTGCTCACATGAGACGCAGTCGGCCGGAACGTACTCGAGCGATCGGGAAAACCTCATCTCGTCGGCTACCGCCCTCTGCGAAACCGTCCCAAGATCCTCATCCGCCATGTCGGCGATGCTCACTCGCGAACACTCTTCCCCCAACAGCAGGTGACTACAGCTCAGGTAAACAAGGTCGTCGTTGGCCAGCCGCAGCCCGATCTGCTCGTTGACCGTTAGGTTGAACAGCACGCAGTTGACGTTGCCGTTCCTGTGCAACGCGTTGCTGGTTTGCGCATCATACACGAGATCCCCGGCCCGCCAACCCATGCGCCGGCGCACCTCCGGCCACAGGTGAGCATAATTGGCGGTGAATAGTACCCGCGCGGGGAAGTCCACCTCGCACAGATTGCGCACCAGATTCGTGACCTCGTTGGCGTCCAGCAGGAGAGGGTCGCCGAGCAGCCCTTTGTAAAGCGATATGCAGAACGTCACCCGCTCATTATCGTTGCCGAATTCTGCGCTCAGTCGACGGGCCAGCGCCGTCAGATCCTCGTATTGTGGTCGACCGGAAGGCAAGCGAGCTTTCACCAGCGTCGCCATCACGCCCACCCGGCGGTCGGTCTGTTCGAGCACGCGGTGAATGTTCCGCCAAGTGATATCGAATGTGCCCTCGCCCCGCATCCAGTCATGGGCCTCGCGATCGCCGTCGAGCGAGATATCGAAGTAGTCGATGTGCTCAGCCAGATCTCTCAGCAGCGATCCCTGCAGCCTGAGGCCGTTGGTCATCAGAATGAGCGTGCGCCCCGGCTTGCGGGCGCGCGCCGCCATCCGCAGCAGCGATTCAGGAAACAGCGTCGGTTCCTTGCCGGAAAACGAGATCCACAACGGATCGAGCCCGTTATGCAAGGCCTCGAACAACCGCCTCTCCACCAGCGGCGATGGGGTCCCGCCGGAAGGTTCTTCGGCGTGGTAAATACAGTGACGACAACGCAACTGACAACGCTCACCGACTTCGAGGGATAAATAAAGGTGAGGTGAACCTTCCTCGATTTCGCGACAAACATCACGCCCGACGTAAGCGAAAGAACCGAAGGCTGCCGAGCATAACCAGTTCCGCCGCACACGGACGGCGCGCCAACCGTGCACGACAGGCCGCCCGCCAGCTATCGGTGACAGACCGGACCCGACAGGTGCCACCACGCTAAGTTGCTGGTGCATAAGCATTTACTCCCAACTAACTGCCCATGTGCTCGAGGCGCAGCCAACGCCGGCCGGCCCACATGGAGATTCTAGCCCCGCGCCCGACGTACGCAACCACGCACATGCGACCGGCGAGCCCGCAGCCACATCCGGCCTACACGCTATACCTCGGCAATCCTTCTTGCCCAGACACGACGACGGGACGGCGGTTGGCCTGGCACGCCGCACGTCCACACCGTGACCATCCGTTTGATCTCGTGCCGACCGACGGCGAACGCAGCCGGTCAAGCCACCGGTCGGCCGTCGACGCCGGCGTAAATCCCTCATATACTGCAATCGCCCGCTCGGCGAATGCGCTGGCGGTGTTGTTTTTTCTAGTTATTTTCTGAGGCTCTCTTGTTCTCCACGAGGTAGTGTCAACTCCTGTGTAGACTGATTCGGGGCATCCGTCACGTTCGCTTCGTCACGCCGCTCGCTTGGGTGGTCGTTTTCGTCGTCGTCTTTTTCGTTTCGGGCAGTTCCACCTGGCTGCACAGGTGGGCTGATTTCAGGCGACGCCAGTTCTGGCTAAGCCGCAGCAGGATCTGATGCACCTGTGTCCTCAGATTGCCGACGCCTTCCTCCACTGTGTGTGGGGGCACCCAGGT
>JALSRY010000214.1 GCA_026984555.1 Phycisphaerae bacterium | reverse complement strand
CAATGTCGCCGGCGACAACGGGCGGATCGAGGGACAGGATCGCAACCCCGTCCGCGTCGAGGGACCGTTCCAGGCGTTGCTGGCGTTGCGAGAGGCGCTCGACGGCGACGATACGCAGGCGATTTCCGCCGCCGGCCGCGAGTTGTCGACCGCCCTGGAGAAGATGCAAGAGGTTCAGGGCCAGGCCGCCGCCAAGGCCCGCGCGATGCAGGATCGCGCCGCCCGGATCGAGGACGAGACGACCGCGACCCGCGTGCTGGAAAGCAACGTGCGCGACGTGGACATGACCGAGGCCATCGTCCGGTTCCAGCAGGTCCAGACCGCGCTCCAGGCGAACCTGGCGACGTCCGCCAAGATCATGAACCTCTCGCTGCTGGACTACCTCCGGTAGCCGCGACGACGCACCCGGTGGGCGGCGCCCACCTCGGGACAGGAAACGAACCACCGGCGGCGAGCCGGTCTGACGGATACGGGAGCAGGCAGGAAGCAAGAACGGTTCGCGCTCGGATGTGTGACTCCATCCGGCGTGATCGACCCGGCTTGTTCGCGGGATGCGAACGAAGGGCCCGGAGGGCCCGGCCGAGCGGATTGCACGCGGAATGGCCGACCCGTGGGGGTCGGACGATCCGCCCGGTTGTGCCGGACAGGACACGAGTCACGGGAGCAGCAGGATGCTCATCGAAACGACACGCTTCGGACAGGTGGAGATTGATGGCAGCCGTGTCATCACGTTCAAGGATGGTCTCTTGGGATTCCCCGCGCACCGACGCTTCGCCCTGCTCCAGCCGGACGAACAGGGCGTCTTTCTCTGGATGCAGTCGGTGGATGATCCGTCGCTGGCCTTCCTGGTGTGCGACCCGCGCGCGTTCATCGAGGACTATCAGGTACAGGTGCGCGCCGACGATCTCAAGACGCTGGAAATGCGCGACCCCGCCGACGCCCGCGTACTGGTGATCGTCAACAAGGTGGACGGCTACCTGACCGCGAACCTGCTGG
Source organism: Phycisphaerae bacterium (assembly GCA_026984555.1). Classification (GTDB taxonomy): domain Bacteria; phylum Planctomycetota; class Phycisphaerae; order UBA1845; family Fen-1342; genus JALSRY01. Next base: position 2,679 of record JALSRY010000214.1, on the reverse strand, counting down.
GACCGCTGGTGATCGGCGGACATTCGCTGCTGGCCCGCCAGCTCGTGCTCTCGGACCGGCGCTGGAGCACGCGCCACCGCATCCTGCGCGTCGACGCACTCGCGGCCGTGTCCAAATCGGCCTGAACGAAACGGAAAACCTGTGGCATTCGTGTCGGAAGGCTCGTAAGATGTACGCACAGGGCGTTGGACAAACCGTTCGACCCAGGGCCGGTCGCCCCGGCGAACCGCGCGGCGCGCGGGATTGGGCGGCCGATCCGTGCGAGAGGGCTCCCGGCCAGCTCAGGACGGTACCCACGTTGCGCATCGGCACAATCCAGGAAGGAGCCGCGGATGTTGGTGCTCTCAAGACAACGAGACGAATCCATCATGATCGGCGACAACGTGCAGATCACGATTGTCGATATTCGGGGGGACAAGGTTCGGTTGGGCATCGTCGCGCCCTCCGAAATCCCCGTCCATCGCAAGGAAGTGTACGACGCGATCCAGCGGGAAAACCGCAAGGCGGCCGGCGTCTCGACCGCGGACCTGCCGGTGGCGGCCTCCACGCCACCCGCCGGCAAGAAACGGCGCTGACGGCGACCCCCGCCCCCGCTCTTCGCTTACTCACCCCTCGGTACTCACCAGCCACGAACCGTTCAAGGAGGATGGCCAATGGCTCGCATTAACACGAACGTTGGCGCGATCGTTGCGCAACGTCACCTCGCCCAATCGAACACCAAGTTGAACCGAACCATCCAGCACCTCGCCAGCGGGCTGCGCATCACCCGCGGCGCCGACGACCCCGCCGGCCTGATCGCTTCCGAACGGCTGCGCTCCGAAATCAGCGCCGTCAACCAGGCGATCACCAACACCCAGCGGGCCAGCAACATCATCGCGACCACGGAAGGCGCGCTCGATGAGGTCTCCCGCCTGCTCAACGACATTCAGGATCTGATCGTCGAAGCCGCCAACGAAGGTGCGCTCTCCGACGACGAGATCAAGGCCAACCAGCTCCAGGTCGACTCGGCGATCGCCAGCATCACCCGCATCGCCAACAGCACGACTTTCGCCGGCCGGCAACTGCTCAACGGCTCGCTCGACTATATCACCAGCGGCGTCGATACCTCCGTCATCAAGGCGCTCGGCATCAACTCGGTCACCTTCGGAACGCGCGACTACGTCCCCGTCACCGTCGAGGTCACCACGTCCGCCCAGCCCGCGACGCTCTACTTCCCGCACGCCGGTATCACCAGCGCCGTCTCCATCGAGCTCGCCGGCCCCAAGGGCGTCACCACCATCCAGTTCGCCGCCAGTTCCAGCTCCAAGGACATGGCCGACGCCATCAACGCCCTGTCCGACGCCACCGGCATCACCGCGACCCTCTCCTCCGACCCGGCCTCCGGCTTCCGCATCGAAAGCGAACTGCTCGGCAGCGACCAGTTCGTCCAGGTTTCGCCGATTTCCCAGACCGGAACCTTCGAAGTCGAAAACGCCGACGGCGATACCGTCAGCCGAGACATCGGTCGCGATGCCGTCGCCCTCATCAACGGCTCGCAGACCATCGGCGAGGGAAACGACCTGACGCTCAAGACCGCCACCCTCGACATGACCGTCTCGCTCAGCCGCGACTTCGGCATCGGCACCACCCAGTTCGCCATCACCGGCGGCGGCGCACTCTTCCAGGTCGGCCCCGAGGTCAACAGCAACCTCCAGGTCAACCTGGGCGTGCAGTCCGTCGCCGCCTCGCGACTGGGCAACCTCGACATCGGGTTCCTCTCGCAGGTGCAATCCGGCGGCGACTACTCGCTGATCAACGGCGAGGCGGCCCGCGCCCAGGAAATCACCCGCGAAGCCATCCGCCAGGTCGCCGTGATGCGCGGACGACTCGGCGCGTTCGAGAAGAACACGCTGGATACCAACGTCAACCAGCTCGGCATCACGATGGAGAACCTGATGGCTTCGGAGTCCGCGATCCGCGACGCCGACTTCGCCCAGGAAACCTCCGAGCTCTCCCGCAACCAGATCCTGGTCAGCGCCGGCACCTCGGTGCTCGCGCTCGCCCAGCAGACGCCTCAGAACGTCTTGCGGCTGCTCGGTTAACGGAACAAGCGCCGCGGCGCAGGGGGTTTGATTCCCCCCGACCGCGTCGTCCCCGGGCCCCAACCGGCCCGCCCATAATATCAGCCGCCACGACCGGCAGGACCGGTTCCCGCTCGCTTGCAAGCGAGTCGGGGACCGGCCCGCGCGGCGCGCCGTGGCCCTCCCGCCCCCCATGTATTAAAGCCCATTCCCCCACGGGTCGATGCCCCCACCGACAACGAGAGCGGCAGCCGGCAAGCCCTGTCGGCACCGAATCGCCCGACGCACCGGCGGACCGATTCGGCCAGGCCCAAGAGCTCTCAAACGCCCTGGAGTTGCCTTTGGAGGCTTGTGACTCATGATCCAGATCAACACCAATGTTCCCTCGATGGTCGCCGGCCGGATCCTCAACAAACAGGATTCCATGCTCAACCAGTCATTGACCCGGCTGGGCACCGGCCTTCGCATCAACACCGGACGCGACGATCCCGCCGGGCTGATCGCGTCGGAATCGCTGCGCGCCGAGAAAACGGCGATCGGGGCCGCGCTGTACAACATCGGTCGGGCCGACAATGTGGTCTCCTCGGCCGAGGGTGGACTCGATGAGATCAACGGGCCC